>JABWBZ010000309.1 GCA_013359335.1 bacterium | reverse complement strand
CTGGACGATCGTCGATGGCCGTTTGTACATGAACTATTCCATGAAAATTCGCGAGAAGTGGACAGCCAACCGTGACAGCCTGATCAAAGCCGGGCATAAAAACTGGCCGGAGTTGGTAAAAAAGAAATAGATGGCTGAAATAGAAGGAAAATAAAAAACCGGAGCCTTGCGGCTCCGGCCTCTATCGTAGCCCAGAGGCTGAGGGAGTGCCTCTGTTTGGGGACTTTATTATACAACGGAAATTTACGTTTTGCAAGTATTTTTTTTAGGATATTTTTAGACAGGCAAATACGGGTGTCGAAAAAATCATCAGACCATTCAGTCCGTTTTTTAACGATGCAGGCGGGGACGAATGAGTTTTTTGTCCATCCATTCGATCAGCAGCAGTATAAATAGTCCAAAAATAAGGAAATGAAAATTATTGCCGATCATGCTGCCCAGCCGATCGCCGAATGTCTCGGCCAAAACACGCCATTCGATCTCCGGAAACCATGATTGCACGGCCTCAACCGTAATCGCAGCCGTAGAATAGTATGCCGTTATGGCGACACCACAGAAGGCCGCCAACCCGGTGAATAGCCACTCCATCCATCGGGAACGTTTTTCGTGCAAACCTTCAATCCGGCCAATCACAAGATTCGAGAAGTTGGAAGGAAGAGCGATGTTTTCTTCTTCCTTTAATCCGGCAAAAATATGTTTGTACAACTCAATCTGTCCTCGGCACGCGGCGCACGTTGCGAGATGTTCCTCGATCTCAGGGTTTTTTATATGATCGAGATAGTATTGAATGTCGTGATCGGTTAAATGGTTCATGATAAAAGTTCCTCAGTCTTATATTTCGCGAGCAATTTTTCTTTGAGCATCTTACGCGCGCGAAAAAGATAACTTTTGACCGTGCCTTCCGGCAGATTCAAAATATTTCCTATTTCTTCATAACTCATTTCGTCCATGTGATACAACGTCAGAATCGTTTTATATTGCGCCGGAAGCGTTTGAATTTCCTCTTGGAGAAATCCGCTTAGTTCGCCGTGCATCAGCTTTTCATCCGGGCCGATCGAACCGCCCCAGATGTTCTCGGTAAAATTCATTTCACGCCCTTCGGATGATTCGTCTTCGTGAGTCATCGCCGCGTCTTCATACAAATCGACTTTCTTTTTCTGAAGATAATTAAGGCATGTATTATAAGCAATCCGGGCGATCCATGTCGATAATTTCGATTCGTATTTAAACGACTTCAGGTTCTCGTATACTTTGACAAAAACATCCTGGCACATCTCCTGCTGATCGGACGGATTGGACACCAATTTGAAAACGACATGCGCAACGAGGCGCTGATGCCGGTCGACAATGGTTTTATAAGCCTGAATGTCGCCGTTGAGAATATTTTGAATTAATGACCGATCTTCATCCATGCCCTTTTTCCTCTTGCTTGGGTTAGACAGGGCAGACGGGCAAATGTTGCAATAAAAAATGTGCGAAACAAGTGCAACCTTTTCCTTTTTCAACGGTCAGCTTGAGTAGACGAGGAAAAAGTGAGTAATTAATTTAAGTAATCAATAAACCTAACTTATGGAGGTTATATGCACGGAGCAGAAGTATTAGTGCCCATTTCGTTCTTTTTGGGCATTGCGTTGATCGTCAAAATCGTCACGGACAACCGGACGCGTCAAAAATTGATCGACAAAGGCATGGTTGACGACAAGGTGAAATATCTTTTCCGCCGCGGCCTTGACAATCCTTTGAGTTCGCTCAAGTGGGGCATGGTCATGCTCGGGATCGGCGTGGCGCTGGCGGTTGCAGAATTATTTCCTTACATCAGCGAATCGACGGTCATGGGCCTGATGTTTTTGCTTGCCGGTATTGCATTTGTCGTCTACTTTTTTATCGCGCGCAAACAATCGGACAAAACCGAGTAACCGTATTGCTCTCAAATTTTTTTGGAGATTATTATGACACGTTGGATTATGACTATGACGATATTGCTGACGATGCCGCTTTATGCGCAAAGCGGCTTTGTCGTCGGTTTCAATAACACTAGCATCGAAAAAGACCGCATCGATGTGTATTGGAATAACCTTTACCGATCATTGGAAGTGAAAGCGGAGGGCGCGATTCAATTAAGCGACGACGACCGCGATATCGTCGGGATCGAACGCGGCGCTTATCTCGTGATCAGCGAACGCACGCTTTTCAAAGTGCGCGAACTCCGCGTCAACGCCGGCATTGACGGCGCGCCGGTAAAAGTATTTACAATAGGCAATCATACTGCGCCGTTCGACGATTACGCCAAAAACTGGCTCGCCGATATTTTACCGGACGTCGTACGTTATACGGGATTAGGTGCGACCTACCGCATTCAATCGATCGTTAATCAACGCGGCATCGAAGCGGCCATTCGTGAAATCAGCTACGTCGAAACCAATGGCGCCAAAGTCGTGTATTATTCGCTTCTGTTAGATCGGCCTGAAATGACTTCCGATCTCTTGCAAAAAGTCGTCCGGAAATTGGGTGAAGAAATCTCCAGCAGTACGCGGCTCAAGGAAGTTCTGGCATCGACGGCAAAAAAATTCCCGGAAGATTCCATATTAACCGTTGCTTTACTGCGGGCGGCGTCGGAAATTTCGTCCAGTTCGAATCACAAAGAAGCGTTGATTGAAATTGCCCGCCAGCGGAAACTCACTGCCGAAGCCGCCGTTGCGATGGCTGAATCGATCGAAGATATTTCGTCAAGTTCAGGCCAGGCGGATGCGCTCGAGGTTCTGGCGGAATTGTCGCCGGCCAGTGACGACGCTTTCAAAGCATACCTCAAAGCCGTGAAAGATATCAGTTCATCGTCAGCCCAGCAAAACGCGCTGATGGCCTTGCTCAAACGTACCGATCTGAGCGGAGGTACGTACATCGCCCTTTTTAAAACGGTCGAATACATTTCATCCAGTTCGGCGCAAGGCGACGTGCTCGTCAAAGCAGCAGCCAAATGTCCGAGCGATGATGTGGTTTTGGAGGCATATTTACAAGCGGTGGTCAGCATCAGCAGTTCGTCCGCACAAGGCCACGCTCTGATGGCGATGCTGGAAAAACCGGGACTGAGCAAAACGATTCTGACGAGAACGATGGACGTTGCGAAGTCGGAAGTTTCCAGCCGCTCGGTGGAGGAACAAGTTAAAGACCGGGTTTATGAATTGATGACGAAGAATTAGAAACGAAGTGTAATCATTTCCTCGGGCGCGGGAATCCAGATCACGATCCTTTATCGTTGGTTGAAAAAGCTGGATACCTCCCGACTTGTCGGGACGGGTATGACGGGTCTTTTGGTGCGATCCTTATGTAACGAATAGGACAGGCCCTGAAGCAAGTTCAGGATAACACAAAAAAACTACTCAATAATCTTTCCCGGATTGAAAATATTATTCGGATCGATCGAATGCTTAATCCGTTTCATCCATTCGATTTCCTGCGGACTGCGTTGCATTTTCAATAATCTTCGTTTGAGCAATCCGATGCCGTGTTCTGCGCTCACGCTCCCGCCGAACGAACGAATTAATTCACACATCGCGTTATCCAATTCTTCCGTAACCGGTAAAAACTCATTCCACGGCATCCGGCTGCGGTCGATGACATTGACGTGAATATTGCCGTCGCCGATATGGCCAAAGAGCAATACTTCGAAACGATTGTATTTTTCGACGATTGTTTTTTCCAATTGCCGTACAAAATCCGGCATCGATCCGATCGGGACGGCGATGTCGTTTTTGTGAACGTTGCCCAACATGGAAATGCTTTCCGAAATGTATTCCCTGAGCGCCCACAGATCGCGGAATTGCTGTGAATTCATAGCTAGCGTTCCGTCGAGAATCAAACCGGATTCGGA
>JABWBZ010000030.1 GCA_013359335.1 bacterium | reverse complement strand
GATTTTTACGCGCATCGCAACTTCCGGATACGAAAAATTGATAATATCGCCTTTGATAATTTGCGCATTAGGAATGGTCACAATATTATTGTCAAAATCGAGAATTTTGGTGCTACGTAAGCCGACTTTAATGACGTCGCCGACCTGTTGCGTCGCCGTCACGCGAATCCGGTCGCCGACGCGAAACGGACGATCCACCATGATGACAAATCCCGCAATCATATTCGCCAGCGTTTCCTGCGCGGCAAAGGCCACTGCAAACGAACCCACGCCAAGCGATACGACCAAAGCTTTGATATCGATGTGAAAATGATCCAAGCAGATGATTGCCGCGATGGAATACAAAAGAAGATTGCTCACGCGCTTGACGAGAGGGACAATCTCGTCATCGACGGGCGATTCGGTGCGGGCGGCAATCGACGTGACGTACCATTCCATCACGACGCGGATGATATTGGAGATCAGCACTGAAACCAGAAATACAACCATGACGAAAAAAACACCGTCGGCATATCGCGTCCACGTACCCTGATACACGTCGTAAAGCCAGTTCGTGGCAACATAAAATCCGCTCAGGACGATGATTCTCTGTACCGACCGTCGCAGCACCTCCAGGATTCTATCGTCCAGATCGGTTTTGGTGCGGGATGTAATGATTTTATGAGTCAGGTAAAATAAAAAATGCGCTATTTGTGCCAGGATAAATCCGCACGCAATCACTAACAGCGATGAAACGATCACGCGGTAACGTTCGTCCGGAAACCACGTTTCCAGCCATTCCATTTCAGCCTCCGTTGTGCTTTAAATCTTCCGGCCCGAACGCGTGGGGAAAAAGTTCCTGAGGTTTGTACGTTTCGTAAACGGATTGAAGATTGGCGCAGATAATTTCTGCCTTCGGTGCGAATTCTGAAATCACTTGCCGGCATGAACCGCAGGGATAACATACTGTCGGCGTATTGGCAACGACAACAACATATTTAAACATCGTTTCGCCTTCCGAAAGCGCCTTGAAAAGCGCCACCCTTTCGGCGCAGACGGTCAGGCCGTAGGTGCTGTTTTCGATATTGCACCCCGTAAAGATTTTACCTGAATCCGTCACGACGAGCGCGCCGACTTCGAAATGCGAGTACGGGGCGATAGCAAACTTACGTGCGGCTATGGCTTGTTGTATCAGATTTTGAATGTCCACATGCAGCCTAAAATTTTAAATGATCAGGATATTCGCAGAAGAGTGATTTGAGGGAACGGGTCAATGTATTAACACGTGAAAAAAATTGCAAGATTATTATGCAAAATATACCAATTCATTTTTGTTATTAAATCACGCATCGAAGTTTGCTGTTGAATAGGCAGATGCTAATCCGTAGATTCAAACAGGTTCCTGATAGTAATCAATTCCTTTATTGCAATTCACTTATGAATCCATTTCAATCTATCCTTGAAAAACAACGTGTGTTTTTCGATTCCGGGGCGACGCGATCGTACGAGTTTCGCCGTGAGCGCATCGAACATTTACTATCCGTTATCGAAAAATATGAAAACGATGTGATGCAGTCTTTGAAACAAGATTTGAATAAACCGGATTTCGAAGGTTTTCTCAGCGAAATCGGTTTTATTTACGATGAGATTGAACATTGTTTGAAATTCCTCCATAAGTGGATGAAACCGAAACGCGTTCACACACCGTTGTTATATTTTCCTTCGAGCAGTTATATTCATCACGAACCGCTGGGACAGGTGCTGATCATCGGGGCGTGGAATTATCCTTTTCAATTGACACTGGCTCCGCTCATCGGCGCGTTGGCGGCGGGCAACTGCGTCGTACTCAAACCTTCCGAATTATCTCCCGCAACAAATGTGATCATTGAAAAAATCATGACGGAAGCTTTTTTGCCCGAACACGTAACCGTTGTTCAAGGCGATGGCCGCGTGGTCGTGCCTCAATTGCTCGATCATCATCGTTTCGATCATATTTTTTATACCGGCGGCATCACGGCAGGCCGTTTCATTGCTGAAGCTGCGGCTAAAACGTTGACGTCGGTGACGCTCGAACTCGGCGGAAAAAGCCCTTGCATTGTCGACGATGATTGTAATATCGACGTGGCCGCGCGCCGGATTTTCTGGGGTAAATTTTTCAATGCCGGACAATCTTGTATTGCCCCGGATTATGTGCTGGTTCACCGTTCAATTAAAGATCAATTGATCGACCGGTTGCGCCGATGTGCGGCTGATTTTTTCGATGAGAATGCTTCGGAAAGTCGCGATTATTCAAGCATTGTCAATATCCGGCATTTCGACCGTCTTGTGAATTTGATCGAAGGTTCCGACATTCTTATAGGAGGAGAATCGGATCGTGAGAAATTATTTATCGCACCGACGATTATTTCTGCGACCCCGGACGACGCGGTCATGGCCGATGAAATATTCGGACCGATTCTCCCGATTTTGACCTACGACCATCTCGACGACGCCATCACTATCATTCATCAAAGACCGTGGCCATTGTCGTTATATCTTTTTACCAACGATCATCACACCGAGGAAAAAATATTGAACGGCGTCGTCTTCGGCAACGGCTGCGTCAATGACACACTCGTACATTTTGTCAATTCCAATCTTCCTTTCGGCGGCGCTGGGTTCAGCGGGATGGGCGCATATCACGGACATTATTCGTTTGAAACGTTTTCGCGAAGGCGAAGCCTGATGCGCACGCCGGTTTGGCCGGATATTCCAATTCGCTACCCGCCTTATAAAAATAAACTCAACCTCATCAAAAAACTTTTTTATTCCTAGCCCGAATGAATTCCATTTCATCAGGGCTTGTCGCCCGCCGCAACATCATCGATACGATCGATGCCGGATTGTCTTTTTACCGGCAGGAATATCAGCAACTTATTACGCTGCTGATGTGGTTGTTTTTGCCCGTGTATGGCTTCAAATTTCTTCTTTATAAAATCGGCGCGATCGATATCGAACACATTTTTAATACGTTCAGTTTTTTTGAAACTTCTTCGTACACGTTGACGAATATTTTGATGTTGCTGCTGGATCAGTGAATCAATTGGTTTTCCGGCGGATTGATATGTCAATTCATCGTAGAAAAAACGCACCTTCAAAATATTTCGCTATGGCATGTCGTAAAGAAAACTGCTGCTTCAATCCGCCCGCTGTTTTGGATTTCATTTTTGAGTACGATTTTAATCGTGACCGGTTTAGCTTTATGTTTCATCCCAGGGGGTTGGCTTTTTCTGCAATTATTGTTCACGACGCCGCTGATCCTCATGGAAGGTCGCATAACCATGACGCAAGCCTGGTCACGATCACAAACATTAATGCGATTGGAATGGGGACGCGCGATTGGGCTGGTTGCGATCACGTGGCTGCTGTTGGGCATTCTCGGATTGTCGCTGACATATTTATTTTCAGGAATTTATTCGATCGTTCTCGAACAAATCGCTTGGATCGGCGGACTCATACCCGATTTTGACGTATTGAAATTAACCGGCGGTGCGATCGTGTCCGTGCTACTCTTACCCATGCAAATGATTTTTATTACGTTATTTTATTTCGATGTTCGTGCGCGCAAAGAAGGTTTTGATTTGCAGGTATTGATCGACCAATTGTAAGAATGAATTGGTTTGTAAATGTCGCGGGCTGGTCAACGATTCGTCATGACTAATTAACGTTATAACCACATGATGCGTTATTCGATTTTTTTACTCACAACATTTTTTATTTTCGGTTTTACCTCGCCTGAGACGAATGAAACACCCGAAGCTTCGTATCAGTCATTACTTACAGACTTAAAAAATAACTTGGAAATTCTGACGGAGACTTCCGACGCGGATCAAAGCGAAGTTGTGATCAACCATATTCAATCGCTGACTATTCCGGCATTCAACCGGATCGAGGTGTCGTATATTTTCGACGAAGATGAAGAGTCGGTACGTTACAGGAGCGTCACGCTGAGCAACGATTGGCTCATTCGTGATTTGAATTTCCTGAACGAACGGCATTATGATGCAGCTTCCGTTGCAATCGTATTGGAACGAATAACTCGCGCGTTGGAATTTATCGAAACACTTTCACATCGCACACTCGTGCGGGATTCCGTTGATTACCGTTCGCGGGCCGAACAAATTCTTTCGAGGAAAGAGTACCGGGATCAGGCCGGAAAAAATTTGCTTGCCGAAGCATTGGATTGGCTGCTACAAAAAATCATCGATGCTTTGAAGGAACTTTTCAAAAATTTTAAATGGCCTGAACCGGCGACGCGTACGCCCGTTGATTTTAAAAGCATCGGGCAAATCATGTTATACATTGTCTATGTCGCCGGCGCGGTGCTGCTTATTTTGTTGATCCGGCAGTGGGTACGTTATCGACAGCGTCGAAAACAGGAAACCGCCGACCTTCAAAAAGATTTTTCGCACATTTTAAATCCCGGCGAGTCGACGGAACCGGACGAACATCTGATGCTGGCCGAACGTCACGCGTCGGAAGGCAATTACCGCAAGGCCGTAAGGCATATTTGGTTGTCGCTGATTTTGTTTCTCGATAAACACGACCATGTTCGTTACAAAAAATTTCAAACGAACGAAGAATATCTGCAATGGATATTGGAACAGCCGTCGCTGCCGCAGCGTGAGGCGATTTACGAGAGCATGCGCCATGTCGCTATGGTATTCGACCGGAAATGGTACGGTTTGAGTGAAACCGCCGAATCGGATTTTGAATCGTGCAAACACCATCATGTGCTGGTGATGCAGTCGTTGTCTGAACCAGCGCTCCTTGAAAATGCCTGAACGATATTTTTCGTTTTGTCACCGATCTTCGGGATGATGAAATCTCTTCTGTGCGGTCAGACTTCTCTCCGACTTATGCCGGAGACGTGAAAAATGCCTTCCGGATT
The DNA here is from genome assembly GCA_013359335.1 of bacterium. GTDB lineage: Bacteria > CLD3 > CLD3 > SB21 > SB21 > JABWBZ01. The sequence continues at coordinate 14,376 of JABWBZ010000030.1, read as the reverse complement.
TATTATTCCGTTTTTTTGCCTGTAGTGGACATTTTAAAAGGAATGTAAAGCGGACAGGAACCCACGCAACTTGTCAGAAGAAAAATAATTGCAAAAATGCCGAGAATAATTGCGGCCGTACCCGTAATCTGGTTCGTGAAATATAGAATTCCTACCATGATCGCAATGATCGCACGCACCGCACGATCAGCCATACCCATGTTCTTAATCATACCGCCTCCTTGGGTTTTGAATTGTAAAAGAACTCATCATCAACCGCCGCTGTTTTAGTTTGCGATTTTAACGAAGGCTGAAGCCTGCAACCCAATGCAAAATAGATCATCTGAATGATTTGATCGTCAGCACGGGGCATTCTGCCGACCGGACAACTTTTTCAGCGACGCTTCCTATGAGCAGGTGCTGAAGGCCGGTCAATCCGTGCGTCGCCATCACGATCAGATCAGCGTGTTGCTTGCTTGCGAATTCGACAATTTCGTGCGACGCTCGGCCATCGAGCACGTGAAACTCGGCCTTCACGTCCGAACCTTCCGCTCCAGCATAAAATTTTTTCAGTTCATCGATCGATTTGTTTTCGATGCGTTTGATGCTGTCGAAAACGATATTTTCTACGCTTTGATAAAAAGCGGGATAATTGGGAAAATCGAAAACGTACAAGACTTGTAACCTGGAATCGTAAACGGCGGCCATCTCTTTTGCGCGGGACAAAGCTTTGAGTGAATGCTCCGAAAAATCGACTGGTACAACGATCGTATCCATTTTGACGGTCTCCGAGACATGGCCGTTGTGACGAACAGTCATAACCGGGCATGGCGCCATTCTTACGACTTCTTCGGCGACGCTGCCCATTAGCAGATGGCGCAATCCGCGCCGGCCGTGCGTGCCTATCACGACCAAATCGATATCATTTTTCACGGCATACTCCAGAATGACCGGCGCCGGAGAAACGCCTCTCTCCTGAGCACGGACGATCGATACGTCTTTTACGGATGAATTTTGAATCATGTGAAGCATGCGCTCGGAAGCTTTTTTTTCAAGCTCTTTTTCTACTTCATCCAAAGCGGGAAAATGGAGTTCGGGATTGTAGGGATCTTCACCGTGTAAGACCACGGCGTGCAGGATGTGAAGCGTAGCTTTGTATTGGCGCGCTAAAAACAGCGCGTGCCGCAGCGCACGATGAGAATGATCAGAAAAATCCGTCGGATAAAGAATTTTGTTGATAGTCATCATACGTCCTCCTTACAACGGCGCATTATACAACGAACATGAATCAAGCTTATTCCTGAATCAGTGCCGCATAATAACTTACGCCCGGTCGTCAATCCGAACAAGGACGGAAATCAGGCAATTATATGACTAATAGCAATCATTCACTCAATTGGAAATGATGAGCAACGCAATTCAATGAATAATCAGCGAGCTGATAAAGAACAGTCCAACTCCCAGAAAAATCACGAGAGGCATCCAGCGATATTCCGAATCGTTGATTCTGGGAATCAGATCCGTCGTAGCGACATGAATGAATGTTCCGGCGGACAGAGCTAAGGCTATGTCTTTGATAGGTAGGTTCGGCCCATTGAATAAATAAACGGCAGAAGTTCCGATCAGCGATGCCAGCGCAAGTGAAACCGTGCTGAAAAAACTATACTGTTTCCGATGATGCGAAACAAACATGATCGAGGAAATGGTAAACCCTTCCGGCAGTTTGTGCAGCAAAGTCCCTAAAAAAATCATCAAACCGACGGATTCGCTTTTCAGCATTCCCGATCCGATGGCCACTCCGCTGAAAAAATTATGCACCAGCAATCCCAGCAAAGCGCTGGCGCTGACGACGTGTGAGACGAGGTGTTCATGCGTTTCCTCGCCATAATGAAAATGCGGTGTAAAAACGTGCTCAAATAAATGGACGATGAGATAACCGAGAATCACGAAAAACATGGAATAAGGCGAAGCTTCATAACTTTCCGGGATCATATCCAGCAAGGCTACGGCGAGAATATAACCGGCGCCCAGCGCGATGAAGATATCGAGGAATTTTTTTTCCCATTGGCCGCGGATCGTAAAAAACCAGCCGCCCAGCATGATCATCAAGCCGGAAATAAGACTATAGACTAAAGCTAAACCAAGATCCATGGGGAGTTAATCGCCGAATAATTTGACGTTGACTTTCATGCCTTTTTCCCTCACGGCTGCGACGAGCGAATCGAGTTGTGCCACGGTGTGATCCAATTTATTATACAAAGCATCATCGTGTATCATTTTACCCAAGTTACCTTCGCCGCTTTGGACTTTGGCCATCATGCTGTCGAGCGTTAGTGTGATGCGCCCCAAAGCCCCGGTAATGCCGTTGACATTGACGAGCGCTGTGTCGATCCGCCCATCTGTTTTTTCCACCAAAACACGAAAACTCCGCGATGCTGAACTCAAACGCGTCAACAGCGAGTCGATTTTCGAATCGCTTTTATAAACCATCGTTTTGATGCGGGCAGTGGTGGAGTCTAAATTAAACGCCGCGCGTTTAAGCGCCGCCGTAAACGATTTGTCGCCGACGACTCCGTTGATTCCAATCAAAACGCTGTCGACTTTTTCCAACGTTCCTTTGACGTCATTGGCAATTTCTTTCAGTTGGCTCGTTAATTCCGTCAGATCGGGCTCACGCGATCCGACGATACGTTTTTTGACGTTAAACGATTGTTCGGATTTTCCAGGAACGATTTCTAATTTTTTACCGCCGAAAAAATCAATGCTAGAAATAACCGCTTGTACGTCCGAACGCAGTTGAACGGAATTATTAATGCTGACGGCCACGAGTACCGAATCGCCGGTCAAATTAATATCCGTAACTTTGCCCACGCGCAATCCGCTGACAGTCACCGGATCGCCGATTTGCAAACCGGCGGTATTTTGAAATAAAATAGAAACTTCAAACGTATTGGGCTTGAACGTAATGCCTTTGAGCCATACAATTCCTAAAACCAATAAAGTCACGCCACTCAGAATCGTAATACCGACTTTAATTTCCAGAACTTTACTGTCGTTCAATCAAACCTCGCTTCGTTATAACTAAGATTTCTCGCCAAGCCGCCAAGATAGCACATTGCGAGATTGTATTGAGATAAGTTTTAGCTTATTCAAAATCACGTTCAAGATAAATATTGGATTTTTTACTTTTCGTGTCTTTGTTTTGAATTTCCTGCATCAATTTGGCGCTGAACTCCTTAGCCGCATCGTAGCCGTAAATTTTAAGCAACAGATTTAATGCAATTGCTTCGGCAATGACGGTAATATTTTTGCCTGGATAAATCGGCAATTTGATTGATGGAATTCTGACGTCCAGAATGTCGACCATTTCTTCATCCAATCCAAGGCGTTCGTATTCTTCTTTGCCGTCCCACAATTGTAAATCAACCTGTACTTCAAGGCGTTTTTGTAAACGTACTGCGCGGATACCAAACATTTCCCGGACGTCCAAAATACCAACGCCGCGGATTTCGATGAAATGTTTCAACGTATCGTGGCCGCGGGCCATTAGGATCGTTTCCGACAGCCGGCTGATTTTGACGGTATCGTCGGCAACCAAACGATGCCCTCGTTCCACCAGATCCAATGCAATTTCACTTTTGCCGATTCCGCTTTTTCCGGTTAGCAGCATACCGATTCCATAAACGTCGACCATGGAACCATGCATGGAAATTTCGGGAGCAAACACCTCATCTAAATAAGCGCTGATAAGATGAATGGCATCCGTCGATGAAAAATTTGTAACCAAAAGCGGTACATTATGCTTCTGGCAAAGCGTTTTCATTTCCGGCAAAACTTTATTGGAATTGGTGATAATAATACATGGCATCGGAAATTGGAAAACCTTGTCGAGTGATTTCTTCCGGTCCTCTTCCGAAAGACTCAATAAGTAATAATTTTCCGTATTACCCAATATCTGAATTTTTTCATGCGTAAAAAGTTCGACGAAACCGGCAAGCGCCAACCCCGGACGATGCAAATCGCGCTGATTAAAATAGCGTTGATCGAATCCCGCGTCCACGATGAGTTCAAAATGCATCTTGTCGCGTAAATCTTCGAAAAATTTACGCACGCGCATTTTTTCGACCAAACGAATGTTATCGCCGTCGCTTTTATAAATGACGTCGTCCATACATTGCCTTCTTTAGCGCTAATCTACTGAATTAGAATCTGGGATTCAATCTTTCTTTGTACGGGCTAGTTCTTTTTTGAGAAACTTTCCCGTATACGACCGGGTAAAACGCGCGACGTCTTCAGGCGTTCCGGCCGCAATAATCTCACCGCCACCTGATCCGCCTTCCGGTCCGAGATCGATGATCCAGTCGGCGCATTTGATCACGTCCATATTGTGTTCGATCACGATCACCGTATTGCCTTTATCTGCGAGCTGCCCCAAAACGTTCATAAGCATTTTTATATCTTCAAAATGAAGCCCGGTGGTCGGTTCATCCAAAATATAAAGCGTTTTACCGGTGCTGCGCTTAGACAATTCTTCCGCAAGCTTGACGCGCTGGGCTTCGCCGCCGGAAAGCGTCGTCGCCTGCTGGCCGAGATGAATATAATCCAATCCCACGTCATGCAAGGTTTGTAATTTCATTTTGATATTCGGAATAGCTTCAAAAAAATCCAAAGCTTCCGCGACGGTCATTTCCAGAACTTCGGAAATGTTTTTATTGCGGTAACGGATTTCCAAAGTTTCACGATTGTAACGCTTGCCTCCGCAGGTTTCGCATTGCACATAAACGTCGGGCAGAAAATTCATTTCGATTTTTTTCAAACCCGCGCCCTGGCATTCTTCGCAGCGTCCGCCGCTGACGTTGAAGCTGAAGCGCCCGACTTTGTAGCCGCGGACTTTGGACTCAGGCAAGCTGGCGTACAGATCCCGGATCATCGAAAACAAATTCGTATACGTTGCCGGATTGCTTCTGGGCGTACGGCCGATCGGCGATTGGTCGATGTCGATCACTTTGTCGATATGATCGAGCCCCTGAATTTCCTTATAAGGAAGCGGTGGAGTGATCGCGCTGTAAAAATACCGGGACAAAATAGGGTACAAAGTTTCATTGATCAGCGAACTTTTTCCTGAGCCGCTGACGCCGGTGACGCACACTAATTTTCCAAGCGGAATTTCCAAAGTAACGTTTTTAAGATTGTGACCGGAAGCATCTTTTAGATTAATGAATTTGCCATTACCTTCACGCCGCTTGGAGGGAATTTCGATATTAACGTCTCCGCGTAAGTAACGACCGGTGATGGAGTGATGGAACCGGTCAAATTCCTGAGGAACGCCCGCTGCGACCAATTCGCCGCCTCTTCGTCCGGCTCCAGGCCCAAGATCGACCAGATAGTCCGCGTGTTCCATCGTGTCACGGTCATGTTCGACAATGATTAAAGTATTGCCAAGATCGCGCAATTCCATCAAAGCCTGGATCAATTTTTCATTGTCACGCTGATGCAAGCCGATACTGGGTTCATCCAGTATATACAACACGCCCACCAATTGCGATCCGACCTGAGTGGCGAGACGAATCCGCTGCGATTCGCCGCCGGAAAGCGTTCGCGCCGAACGGTCAAGCGTAAGATAATCGAGACCTACTTTCATGAGAAATCCCAAGCGTTCTCGAATTTCCTTGAGAATCGGCCCGCCGATTTTTTCCAATCTTTTCGGCATCGTTACATTTTTGAAAAATTCGGACGCATCCAAAACCGACATTTGAACGGCGTCATGAATGTTTTTGTCTTCAACTTTGTACGATAAGGGCTCGTTTTTCAAACGGCCTCCGTTGCAACGCGTACAAAGTTTTTCACTCATGAATCCTTCAGCCCAGGAACGAATTTGCTCCGACGTCGTCGTTTCAAAATAATGTTTGATGCTGCCCAAGACGCCCATGAATTTTCCACGATAATATTTTTTCTTGTCGCCGGAATAATAAAAGAAATCATGTTTGGTCGAACCCGTACCGTGCATCAAAGTTTCGTACGCTTTTTTCGACATTTTCTTAATAGGCGTATCGAAATTGTGGCCGAATTGTTTAAGAATAATTTCCATTTGCAAATAAAACCATGTTTCATTCTTCGGATTTTCGTACGCTTTAATTCCGCCTTGGTTGACGCTAAGTTCCGGATTGGGAATGATCATCGACTCATCCATTTCCATCACTGCGCCCAAACCTTCGCATTGCGCGCACGCGCCGTAAGGGCTATTGAATGAAAATAATTTCGGAAAAGGTTCTTCGTAACTAATTCCACAATTTTGGCAAGCCAGATGCTGGCTGAAAGTCACGTCTTCGGTTTTACTTTTTTTCTCGTCCGTGACGCGGGCAACTATCATCACTCCTTCGCCAAGTTCTAAAGCTTGTTCAACTGAATCAATGAGGCGCTGCCCGGACTGAGAGTCCATAACAATGCGATCGACGACAACTTCAATGTTATGAATATGGTATCGTGAAACTTTATCAACTTTTTCGAGTTCTTTGATTTCACCGTCAATGCGCACTCGAACATATCCGTTCTTTCTGAGTTTCTCAAATAACTCCTGGTAATGTCCTTTTCGTCCGCGAACGACGGGACCTAGAATCATTAATTTGCTTCCCTGCGGGAATTTTTTGATCGCGTCGAGAATCTGGTCTCGGGTTTGCTTGGTAACTTCCCTCCCGCAATTATAACAATACGGAATTCCGATCTTAGCATATAAAAGACGGAGGTAATCGTAAATTTCCGTAACCGTCCCAACGGTCGAACGCGGATTACGGCTCGATGTTTTTTGTTCGATACTGATCGCCGGGCTAAGTCCATCCACCAAATCGACGTCGGGCTTTTCCATCATGTTGAGAAATTGCCGTGCGTAGGCCGACAACGATTCTACATACCGCCGCTGACCTTCGGCGTAGATCGTATCGAATGCAAGGGATGATTTTCCCGATCCGGAAAGACCTGTTACAACGGTAAGTTTATTGCGCGGAATCTCGAGGTCGATATTTTTGAGATTGTGTACGCGAGCCCCGCGAATTACAATTTTTTCCTTAAACGACTCCGTAATGTCTTGATCGGATAAAAGAGCAGTCGGGATTTCTGAAAATGCCATGAATATTCCTTACTCAAAAACAGCCCAATATAGATTCACACTCTTTGAATAGCAAACAAAAAGAGGCTGCCCGCTGTAAACGAACAACCTCTTTGAGTGAAAATAAAATTAACTTATTTCTTTTTTGCGCGTTTTTTTAATATGCCGATATTTTTTTTCATGATGTCCGCGCCGTCTTGATTGGGATCAAGTTCCAAAGATTTTTCCAGGTGAACAATAGCCTGCGCCGCCTCTTTTTTATCGTTCATCAGCAAGATTCCCAGATTCCTGTGCGCGACGGCGTTATTTGGTTCGTAGGTAATTGCGCTCTCATATTCAATGCGCGCCCCTTTGAGATCTTTTTGTCCTTTTAGAAGTATTCCGAGATTCAAATGCGCGCCGGCAATGGTTTTATCCAATTCAATGGCGCGACGGTAGAATTGGATTGCGTTGGACACATCGCCATTTTGATCGTAAGCCGTTCCGATATAATACGCCGTCATCGCATCATCCGGCTTGATTTTGAGCGCATTGTCGTACGCTACAATAGCCTCGCTATATTTTCCTTGCTGTAAACTCGCAAAACCAACATTGACATGGGCTTCAAAAAAATTGGACTTCAATTCAAGAGCTTTTTTGTAATGGGCAATCGCATTGTCCCAATCGTTCTTTTCTTTGTAAACATTGCCTAAATTATAGAACGCATCGGCGTTTTTGGAATTCAATTCAAGCGCAGCTTTATAGTCATTTTCGGCTTCAGGCCATTTTTTCTCGGTCGAATATTTATTGCCGCGCAGCACATAAACGTTGGACAAATTGGCGGCTGAATTAAGTTGTTTTAGTTCGTCCATAACCATCGAACGTTTAAAATAGGAAACGGCGTCGTCTAATTTATAATCCGTGGCAGCCATCATCGCTGCATCATAATATTTCAAAGCCATCCAGTTTTTGACATAAGTCTGATAACCTTCGTAATCGGCAATCAGTTGGCGTAACCGATCGTTGCTTTTTTCAATATCGTCGCGGGTTATTGTTACATCCGACAGCGTGATTAATTGAGCGTACACCGCTTCCATCAGGCGAATACTGGTCAGATAAAAATCAGTGTATTTTTCAAATTTACCTTTGACCGTCGTAGGTGTCGTAAAAGTTTTCTTCAAAATGGAACACGCTCGAATATTAATGGCAATAGAATCGCCAGTAATCGAAAAATTGCCCAAAACAGCATAATCTGATTTCCAATCCAAATGGTATTTTAAAAACGAAGGCGTAACCAGTCCATCATACAATGATCGCGGATTGATATCCGTACTCAAAGCAGCCTGAAAAACATCATCGCCGCCAATGCTTTGTAATTTTCCGCTGCCATTTAATCCTTCGGACAGTAATTGACCGATCCCATAACTGAACCATTCGTATTTGGAATCGGATTTATTTTCAAAAGGAAATACGGAAATTTTTGTTTGCGCAAAACTGCTGGCAACGCCGAATAATAGAATCAAAATTATTTTTTTCATTGCAACCTCCGCTATTTGGATAAAAAAATAGGGCGAAATATTTTCGCCCTATTAACTTACAATATTTTTAACATTAAGGCACTAAGAAAAATCGAGTGACCTTGAATGGTTTAAATTATTTTGGATTACCAATCATGACATATGGCGCCCAGAAGAACGGATGAATATGAAAATCGCCTTTACGTATTAAAGCAATTTGCGCCTGGCGCATCGCTTCGGATTTAGTTAATCCTTTTTTCAATCCGTCGTAGAAATTAATCATGATGATCTTCGTGGATTCATCGTCGACCGGCCACAACGTGGCGACGGTCGTCGGTGCGCCGGCAATCGCAAAAGCACGGGATAAACTGATCAATTCTACGCCGGTTGCGCTTTTGCCCATGGATGTATTGCACGCAGACAAAACGACAAGCTCATTTTTATCTTTCAGCGGCAATTTCAAAATTTCACTGATGGTGAGTTTGTCGTCTTCATTTTTAGCGGCATTGGGAGCCATCAGAAGAAACGATTTTTGAGGTTCATCGCTCGATAAAAATCCGTGCGTGGCAAAGTGCACAACATCGTAAGCATTGGAAAACGATTTGGCCTTATCCTTCGTCGCATCCTGGTTTTTGTATAATTTTGCATTGGAATAAGCTGCCTGTATCACTTTCGCTTCCTCTTCAGCGCCAGGCAGGCTGCCGTCAGGATTGCCGAAAACCAGCACACTGCCGATGCCTTTATTTTTCTTTGCTGAAACCAAATCCATCAGCGTAGCCGCCGTCAGATAATTGATGGATTTTTTCTCGATCAGAAAACTAATATCGCCGTCTTGCGTCTCAGTTGCCAAACATTGGAAAGGAACATAATACAAGCTCGCGGCCGGAATGACCGTGACGGTTTTAATTTTATCGTCTTTGATCGTGTCCCACACAGGAAGAATCAGGTAATCGTAAAGCTTCACCATAATTTCCCGCATCGGCTTGGTATGCCGCTCGTAAAAACGGCTGTCGCCCGCACCGTCCGCTTTCCAATTGGTCATCTTTGTGTCAAACCGTCCGCGTTTCAGAAGCGACGTGACGTCGCTGATATAATAACGATATTTATTGACCAAAGAATCCAACTCTTTGGCGGAAACAGGAACCGATTTCGCTTCGATTTTGTCGCGCGTAATCATAAAAATGTACAACGCATCATCGGCAGGAAAATATTCAAGCAAGACCACGTCGTCAGATAATTGCTTCTGCAGATCACTGAGCTGAATCGGATCCACTTTGACCACTTGATAAATATTAGGATATTTCGTTTCAAGATCGATCATCAACGCATTAAAATCGCCCTGATTCTTGGTAAGCGTTTGGCTCAGGTTATCGATTTTCTCTTTATCTTGTTTTTCAAGCGGCTTGGCTTTTTCTTCGGCCAATTGTTTTTCAATTTCATCGTTTTGCTGCTGAAGTTCCTGAACCTTTTCGATCTGAACTTGTTCTTCCTTATCGGCAACTTCGATACCGCCGGCATTGATAATGTCGTTGGACATTTTCGCTTTGCTGCGTTCAAGATATTGCAGCGCTTCTCCAAGATTATCGGTTTTTTTAAAAAGCGCGATCAAACGTTTGTAAACAGGCCCTTTGTTTTTCAAAAAGCTGTCGAAATATTCCTGGTTGGTAAAATTGCCGCGCAAGTTTTCAATATGATTGACGGCTTTTTTCAATGCTTTGATCGCAGCAAGGCGGTCGTTATTGGCGGCGTCTGATTTTTTCAAAATATCGTTTTCTTTAGCCGACGCTTCGTACAACACGCCGATAAAAGAATACGTTTTCCATGCGCCTTCGCGATCGCCGATTTCGTCGAATATCTCAGCGCTTTTTTGATAGAATTTCAGCGCATTGGCGCGATCGTCGGTTTTGTAGTAAATGCGGGCGAGATTGGCAAGATCAGTCGCAATGCCGCCTTTATAAGCCATTTCCTGATGCATCTTTAATGCCTGATTGAGATAGTCGGCAGCTTCCTGATAAAAACCGGCCTCGTAATACATCGTTGCGATGTTATTCAGATCGTCGCCGACGCCAATCTTGTCTTTTACTTCTTCGTGCAGTTGTTTGGCTTTGAGATGGAAAGCCAGAATTTCGCCGATCGTTTTGGTAGTAAATTTCTTCTTGGATTTTTTCAACTGCGTTTCTTTGACGCGAAAAGCCGAAATGCCCCAATTGGCAAACGCGCTGGCGGCGCCGGATTTGTTTTTGGTTTCCGTGTACAACATGGCCGCATTCTTAAAATTTTCAACGGACTGTGCATGTTGATTCAGCACTTGCAGAACTAACCCAATAGAATTATTAGCGTCGGCCATACCGGATTTGTTTTTCGCAGAAGTATATTGACTCAGCGCCGATTGAAAAGCAGTCAACGCTTGTTCGTATTGGCCGTTTTTAAAAGCTTTTTCGCCTTTTTTGTAGTCGGCATCTTGTGCGACCGTCAAACCGGCCCATGAAAAAATCAATAAACCCAAAACAATTTTTTTCATACCAACAACCTTTTTAACTTTTCATTTTTTCCGGAAAACACTGAGTTTTTTTTCAACAATCTCCGTGACTTAGTGTCTCAGAGGCTATTCCTAAATCCGAATTAACTCGGCTCGGTAAGCAGCTTTTTTTTCTCCGCTAAGAAGAAATCTTTGAATGCGGCTTTGAAATGATCGGCGTGTTCTGTTTTTAGAAAATTTTCTTTTTGGCCGACTTCAATGATTGCGCGTTCGATTTCTTCATATCCGTTCATCAGCGGCATTTCCAACATCGCATACATGGTATCTTTTTTGGCCGATTGAGAATATTCCGAGACTTTGCTGCCTCGGAGCGTCGTCGCTTTATTCAATGCTTCTTCGACTTTTTTGGCGTAATCATCGGCATCGGTATTGTCAGCAAAAAAACCTTTCTGCGCGGGGATGAAAACTTTGAGTAATGTGGCGGCATCGGCCGCGAGCGCTTTGATAATTTCCTTCCGGCCTTTGAGTTCGGCCTGCGAACGCGCGTTCGATTCGATTTTTAAAACCGACGCGCCTACGCCCTCGTACACCAGATCGTCGAGCGTCGAACTGTCAGCTGTTTCCGTTTCGGTGGTCGTGACGGTCACAGAATCTTTTTTTGGTTCTTCTTTTTTAGGCTCGTTTTGTTTCGACGGCCCGCAACTCAAAAGAACCATCGTTGAAAAAATCACGAAGATGATTTTTTGCATGGTACACCTTGCAGCACTGCGTTAATTTTTAATTTTCAGTTTTTAATTATTTCAACGCTTGATTCAATCCATCCAAAATTTCTTTGGAGGTTTCTTTGCTCAAAGCCTGCAGCGCCATAATTCCGGCCTTTTCGAGCGACAATTGAATTCCTTTGATGCCCTGTTTTTCTGAATTGGCGATGATCTTGCCATTTTCCAGATCGATGCAGCGAACGGAACCGCTCGCCCACGCCGATTTACGATTAGAAGTGCCGCCACCGTAAGGATTGGATGAACCGCCTTCGGATTCGACTGCCTTCACGGAACCAATAATGAGAATATCGGCAACAGTTTTCAAAGCATTCGACACGACATCGTCAGCGCTGCTTTCAGCTGACGCTTTCGCCTGTTCTTTGCTGACGGCCTTATACACTTCGTTTTTGTCAATGACTTTGAATTTATTGGAAACCAATTGTTTGACAATGTCGCCTTCTACAATTGACACGCCTTGTTCCTTGCCCATGTTCTCTTCGAACAGCAGAATGACGATGCGCGTAAGCGCCGAACCCCTTGCGCTGAACGAAAAATCTTTGAACACCAATTTCGCTTTTTCAACAGCGCCGGGTAATTGCTGGGCAAATGCCTCGAATTCTTTAGCGTTTAAACCGACGCGAATTTTATTCGTGCCGCTCGGATTGACATTGTCGACCGAATGGACGGTGAAATTTGCATTGCCACTTCCGTCGGTTTTGGAGGCATCATCTACTTTGACGCCTGTTGGTGCCACGGCGGCAGCCACCAGCGTAGCGTTTTTGACCGGCATGACGCTGCCGCTTTTATCGTACACTAATTTCGCAATCAACGGTTGAGCGAGCGGCTCGTTTTTATTTCCCTTTTGTCCGTCACCGCTCACGATATCGATTCGCATTTTACCGAGCAAATTTTTCAATTGCGTGTCAAACGTCGCTTTGATTGAAACAGATTTTCCCGAGCCGTCAATATCGCCTTCGATCGGTTCTTTATTGATCAATTCGGCAATGACGATTTCTTTCGCGCCTTCAAAATATTGCGTCAAGGCGAGATAATAATCGCCGCTTGCTTCGGCTGCTTTGGCCGCCTGGTAATACGTTTTTGCAACATTGATCGCTTTTTTCAAACGCTCCGCAAATTGACGCTCAACCTCAGCGATGGAAATTTCACAATAGGCGTAATGCTTTTTGGATTTTTTGTCGATATAGAATTCGACCTTGAGGTTCTTAAGAGTTTCTTGCGAAAACGATTCGGTCATCGAATTGAACGATTCGGCATAATCCGTCGCGCCGTTTTTAGTTGTTTCTTCAATAACGTTGGTCACTTTGCTGGTAATTTCGGAACGGATCGCTCTGATCACCATTGCCCGCGCTTCTTGTTCAGCTTTTTGAGCATCGGCGGACTGATTGTTCGTCACCGGAATCGCACCCAAGCCTTGATAATAGCCGTCGCGTTTGGGCATATTCGGCAAACCTTTCTTCCAATCGCCGTAACTGGCGCCTTGTGAACCTCCGGACGAAACGACGTCGATAGTTGGCTTGTCTTCAACGATCGTAGCGGTTTCCTTGCCAGCATTGACGTCGACGGTTTCTTCAACCATAGCGCCGCCGGTGTTGTTCCAGTTGGCAATTGCTTTATCAAGCGCCGCCACGGCTTTATCGGCGCTCAATTTCACGCCTTTGATTTTGTTGGCAGCCGCATCTTCCGTCACGCGATTTTTGAATGCTTTCTCAAGATCGGCTTTTTTCAAAACCGCTTTGGCATAAAATTTTATTTTTTTTCCGCTTTTTTCGCCCTTAGGCGGATAATATTCTTCGATGACGACGTTGACCAATGTTACATTCGTCATTGTTTGAGTAATTTCCTGGAAATATTCCTGCGCGGCGCCGGACGAACCTTGATCGGTCGTAGTCGAAGCTTCTTCCATGAAATTAGTCGTCAGGCTTTTGACGTTACTTTCCACGACTTCGGCAATACGTTTGCGGGCGCTTTGGTCGGCTTCGCTTTTGGCAACTTGTTCGGTCAATCCTTCACCGATACCGGCTGCGACAATCACATCATCATAAATTCCGGGTTTAGAAATCCATTCCGGCGTGCCGCCTTTTTTATCTTTATCTTTTTTCTTTTTTTTCTGAGCCTGCATGTCCTGCGGCATAGTCATCAGGAATGCGAGCAAAATTACTGTTAAAGCCATCATTTTTTTCATGATACCGTCTCCTATGTTTTTGCTGATCAAATAATTTCTAAGATTATCCCGTAACTAATAAAAAAATGGCGCCTTGGTGTTATCGTGGCAATTTATTCGTTGCCAATCTTATCGAATGCTGCATTGAGTTTCTCAAGCGCGGCTTTGGCTTTTTCGCGTCCGCTTGATAAGATACGTTCGGCTTTTTCTTCTTGTGATTCGGATACTTCCTGTTCAGGCACGTGAATTACTTCCGTGGCTTTTTTCTTCAGTTTAGAAAGCATGCCGCCCGTAAAAAGCCGCCCGAGCGCATAATACGTTTGTTTGCCATCTTCGCCGGTCAAAACGAACGTAGACAATATTTGCGATCCTTCGAG
>JABWBZ010000308.1 GCA_013359335.1 bacterium | reverse complement strand
CGATCGCGCCGCCCGCACCAAGAATGGTTTGCATAAAAATTCACCTCAATCTTAGAATGCTCACACCAGATCGCTCAGTGCACGTAGGGAATTTTTTTTGAAAACTTTACTCAATTTCTCTCCCATGAAACACGCGCTTTTTTTTCAGCCAATAATAATTCAGCGTGATTCGCGGGCAAAAGCGTTTATTTCTCAACCGGCAATCCCTCGTGTTTCCATGCGTTGATTCCGCCGCTCAGATTCGCCACGTTTTTGAAGCCATTGGCCAACAAAACGCTGCTGGCAATATTCGAACGATCGCCGCTTTGGCATTGTATGATCAGTTTTTTATCGGCCGGAATTTCTTTTAACCGATCTTTCAAATGACCGCCGTGAATATGGAGCGCTCCCGGCAAATGACCGCTGTCAAATTCGCTTTTAGATCGAACGTCAATGACGTGAACGTTTTTTTCTTTAATATGATTATACAAATCGCAGGCCGTTATTTGTTCGAGCGTTTCGAGTTCGTGCGTTTCCGCCCATTCCTCGATGTCGCTGAAGTAGCCGACGACCGAATCGAGTCCGATCCGGATGAGCGCTTTACGTATTTCGCCGATCCGATGTTCCGCTGCAATTAACAGGAACTGTTTTTCATATTCCAAAAGCCATCCCGCCCACGTACTGAAGGACGCATTATCGGGAATGCTGATCGAACCGGGGATGTGACCGCCGGCGAAATCCGATTTATGCCGCGTATCGATGAGCGGCATGCCTTGCGCAAGCGCGGTTTGCAGTTCATCCAATGTTAATTTTTTGACGCCATGATCTTCTTTCAGAATTTTTGCGCCGGCTTTGTTAAACTTTTTCATCATTGCGAAATATTTCGGCGGCTCCGGCTGCCCGTCCAACAACGTTTCGACAAAAGTTTTTTCGTTGTCGATGCGCAAAGCCCAATTGAATAATTTCTGATAACCGACCGTGGAACTTGGAACGGCTCCAAGCGCTTTACCGCACGCTGAACCGGCGCCGTGTCCCGGCCAGACCTGGATGAAATCCGGCAACGCTTTAAATTTTTTCAATGAATGAAACATCTGTCTCGCGCCGATTTCCATCGTTCCGCTGATGCCGGCAGCTTTTTCGAGCAAATCCGGACGGCCGACGTCGCCGACAAATACAAAATCGCCGGTAAACATCATGACCGGTTGATCGCCCGTCGGCACATCGGTCAGCAAAAAACTGATATGTTCCGGCGTGTGGCCGGGCGTATGCATGACCTGAAATTTAAGATTACCAACCATAAACGTCTGGCCGTCTTTGAGCGCTGTGTGATCGTACTGATACAACCAATCCGGTCCGCCTTCATCCGACAAAAGTATTTGCGCGCCCGTTGCTACAGCCAGTTCACGAGTGCCGCTCAAAAAATCGGCGTGGATATGCGTCTCGGTGACGTGCGTAATTTTGAGCCGCTCTTTCTTGGCGATTTCAAGATACGTATCAATGTCGCGCTTCGGATCGATGACGATTGCAGTTCCGCTGGCCTGGCAGCCGACGAGGTAACTTGCTTGTGCAAGACCTTTTTCATAGATGTGCTGAAAAAACATTTAAACCTCTGTTGTAAAAATTTCGGCGCTGAATTTGTTAATATCGAATTTTTTTCGCGTAGTTCGCAGGAACCCGCTTACTCTATATCGACTTTGATATTATCAAGCGTCTTCTGGAGATTTTTTTCAATGCTGCCGCAGACCGTCTGGCATAATTGAAAAATCGATTTATCGGCAATGCTGTAGTAGCTGTTCAAACCCTCTTTGCGTTTTTTTAAAATCCCGATATCCAGCATCATCGCCAGATGTTTGGACACGTTCGCCTGATTGGCGCCGGTGCGTTCTACAATCTCCTGCACGTTGAGTTCGCCTTCCTGAAGCGTATAGAGAATCCGAAGCCTCGTGACTTCAGCCATGATCTTGAACCGGTTGGCCACCAGGTTCATCAATTCGGGAGACATTTTTTTCATACGGCAATCCGTTGTTTAAAATATAACTACATGCAATTATATGAATACATAGCAATATAAGCAACTTATTTTACCGGAAAATTATTCCGTGAAATGGCGCCAACGAGGCCGGAAAAGCCTTATTTAACTTGAATATTTATGACTGCGCATATATATTTACCGGCCTAATTTTCATATCACGGTTTATAAATCCATCGTTAAGCGGAATTCCATGCTGAAATTTCTAAGACAATTTCACACGCCGATTTTGTACAGCCTGATCATTTTTATTTTTATTCTGCTATTCATCACGATCGAGTTTATTTTTGCCGCTTTTTTTCCACGAGTCAATGAAGTTCAGGTGCATTTTTTCAAAGCGCTGATCATCGTGATCATTTATGAACCGCTCCGCAAGCTGTGTGAATTGTACATCAAAAAATTATTATTCAATTATTATTTTAAGCGCCAGACTCGCCTGATCGAAATGGATACGCGGCTTTCGCCGAATACGCCGTACAAAGAACTCGCCGATACGGTCACCGAGAGGCTTAAAACCATTCTCCATGTCAAACACACGGCATTGTATCTCAAAATCCCCGATCATTTCTCGCTCGTCAGTTCGACCGGTACCAACGAACTTATCACGAAGAAAATCCGCGCCGACGTGCCGTATTACGAACAGATGCTCAACGTCCGACGCGTTTTTGACGTCGACGAAATACTTAATCGTCAAAACGGGTATTCTCCCGTTCACACGCTTTCCGTGTTGAAGCATGAAGGCATGAAGTACGTCGTTCCGCTTCTGAAAAAAGACGGCATTTCCGGATTTATCGGGCTGGGTCATGAAACGGATGAGGCGTTCGAGCTCAGCGGCGAGGATAAAAAAATTCTGTGGAGTTCGCTCCAGCGCGTCGGCAATACGCTCGAAAGCGCGAGATTGTACGGACAATTGCAGAAAAATGCGATGGAACGCGAACTCATGCTCGACGTCGCCAAACAATTCAATTCGACTTTTCAATTGGAAAAATTACTCGATACGATTCTCGACGCGATCAAGCGAATCGTTCCGTACGACGCGGCTGGAATTTTTCTCGTGAATGACAAGAACCAGGAAATCGAGAGCGCCGTCGTGCGCGGATACGATGAAGTTGTGCTGGATCAATTGAAAATGAAAGTCGGCACCGGGCTGATCGGCCACGTGGCCAAAATCGGTAAAACGGTCATTGTCAAAGACGTGACGTTCGATGAACATTACGTCAGCGTGCGTCCGGCGACTCAATCGGAAATGACGATTCCGATTTGCGATGGTCCGAAAGTTGTCGGCGTTTTGAATCTTGAGAGCGATAAACTCGGCGCGTACCACGAAGGATATTTGGAAATTTTAACGGCGCTCGCGGGCGAAGCAGCCATCGCCATCAAAAACGCTCAACTCAATGAAGAAGCCGTTCGCAAAAAAGAATTGGAAAAAGAATTGCAGATCGCCGGTAAAATCCAGCAAGCTATTTTGCCGCAACGGCTGCCACACATTGAAAATCTCGATCTGGCGGGAACCAGCCGTCCGTGCTATACCGTCGGCGGCGATTTCTTCGATCTGCTCAAGCTGAACGATCACCAACTCGGCGTGTGCATCGGCGACGTTTCCGGCAAAGGCATTCCCGGCGCGATCATGATGTCGCTGCTGTACGCCGGTTACCGCGGGTTTGCGAGAGAATTTAAAAGCGCCGCCGAAACCGTTTCCGCGATGAATAATATGTTGTGCGCCAATACGGCGGAAAATACGTACGCGACTTTTTTTTACGGTATCATCGATTTCGAAGCGCTGATCATGTATTACACCAACGCGGGACACTGTCCGCCGCTGATCTACAAACGCAACGGCGACTTTGTACGCCTCAATCGAGGCGGTATCGTTTTGGGTTTTTT
>JABWBZ010000307.1 GCA_013359335.1 bacterium | reverse complement strand
GATCAAAGTTCCGATGTTCCCCTTTCACACATGGCTTCCGTTGGCTCACGTCGAAGCGCCTACGGCTGGCTCGGTTATCCTTGCAGGCATTCTTCTTAAAATGGGAACGTACGGTTTTCTTCGTTTCTGTATTCCGTTTTTCCCGGGAGTTGCACAAGAAATGGTACCGGTGTTTACTGCCTTGGCTTTGATCGGAATTATTTACGGCGCGTTGGTAGCGATGGTGCAACCGGACGCCAAAAAATTAATCGCATATTCGTCCGTGAGTCACTTGGGATTCGTCATGCTCGGCATTTTCGCCATGACGATCCAGGGATGGCAAGGCGGTTTGATTCAGATGATCAATCACGGCATTTCGACCGGAGCGCTGTTCCTGATGATCGGAATGCTCTATGACCGCCGGCATACGCGTTTGATTGAACAATTCGGAGGTCTCTGGAAAGTCATGCCGGTATTTTCGGTGATTTTTTTAGTCGTCTGCCTTTCTTCGCTGGGTTTGCCGGGTACGAATGGATTCGTCGGTGAATTTCTCGTGCTGATTGGAACGTTCAACTCGCCGAATGAACATTCGAAAATTTATGCGACGATTGCCATGACGGGTGTTATTCTCGCCGCAGTATATTTGTTATGGATGTATCAACGGATGATGTACGGCGAGGTAAAGCATGAAGAAAACAAACATCTCCAAGATCTCTCGATACGTGAATATGCCGTGATTATTCCCTTTGTCATTATGATCTTCTGGTTAGGCATTTATCCCAAGCCGTTTATGGAAAAAACAGAAGCAACCATGCAGAAGTTTTTAAAAAATTATCAAACGGCGGTCCAGAATTTCGAAGAAGAAAAAAAGAATCCAGGAAAGAAAATCCTGCCAGTCGAGCAGCTTAAAGTCAAAGATTAAATTTAATTTATCGTCGAATTCGATTTGTCGTGAAAACATTTATACTTCTGTTTGGGTTGTTCATTCTTGCTTCGGTTCATGCATCGGATCAGGCCGGGTTCATCGAATCTTCCGACGGCGTCAAATTATATTACGAAAAAACCGGCTCCGGCCAGCCGTTGATTCTGATCGCCGGCGGTCCGGGTGATTCTCACGCGTATTTTAAACCGTATTTCAAGCAGCTTCAGAAAAAATTTACGGTAATCTATTTCGATGCGCGCGGGCGAGGACGTTCTACCCGATTGACTGACTTTGCGCTTTATAGCGTTGATAAAGACGTTGAAGATCTTGAAAGTCTTCGGCGAACATTGGGTTTTGAAAAGGTTCATTTATTCGGTCACTCGTACGGCGGTATCGTTGCTCAAAGTTACGCGCTTGCACATCCGAATAACGTACGCCGTGTGATTTTGTGCAATACATTTCACAGCGCAGTCGGATGGCAAAATAATATCGATAACTGCAATCGCCATATTCAGGAGAGTTATCCTGACGTCTGGACGCGGCTGATGGAAATGCGAAAAGCGATGAAATCCAGCGCGACGGAGTGGCGAGCGCTATATGACCACTGCTACGCAACAATGTATTGGTACAGCGTTGAAAAGCATAAAAAACATCTTTCGAAATACGCGGCCATCCAAACGTCGGACGATGCTTTTTCAGAACCGGTTTATTATGCGATCATTGGCGACGATCCGGATTTTAAAGTCGGCGGCTCGATGAAAAACCTCGATCTTCGCCCGTTGATCGGACAGTTGAAAAGCCCGGTTTTAATTTTAACGGGACGAAGCGATAAAGTTGCGACGACTAAACAGGCGTTTGAAATCAAGGAATTGATTCCAAACGCGAAGATATATATATTTGAAAAAAGCGGGCATCTGCCTTTTGCAGAAGAAAATAAATCATTCACGAAAGTCGTTCGCGACTTTCTCAACGGCAATTTTTAACCGGAAGTTGATGCGTGGCTGATAACAAAAATACATTGTGTCCGAGTTGCGCAAAAAGTTTTTCTTTTGAAGCGGATGCGTCAAAATGTCCGCACTGCAAATACGTTTTCACCCGCGAACTTCAAAATATCCACACGGCGCATCAGGCCGACATAAACGGAAAAGCGTTTGATAATTTGGTTGAGCAATCGATTCAATTGATTGCCAAAGAAAATTATGAAGAAGCGGCTTATTTGGTCAACGCGCTCCTTTCCTTAGCTTATTCCAACGATCAGAATCTTCGTAAAATCGGTATGCTTTTTCACGAAGCCGACAAAGACGCTGTTGCATTAGTCTGCTGTGAGCGTGCGCTGCAAATCAATCCGCAGGACGCGTGGAATTATCATTGCGCCGGGCAATGTTATGAAGCGATCGGCGTGCTCGACAAAGCTTTGAAATATGCGCAGGAAGCGGTCCGGCTCGAGCCTTTGCAGTCGCAACATTTGACGCTGCTCGGGCAAGTGTATGACCGCCAGAATCAGCATACTCTCTCGGCCAAAGCTTATCTGCAGTCCATCGCCATGAGCAACCGGTATGAGAAAGGCTTCGATCACGTTGCCGACGAGCACGTCGATCTCACACAAATAGACGCCTACGTACAGGAACTAACAAAAACTCACCCACAATCGGACGCTTTATATCAGGCCATGGGACATCTGCATTTGGCTAAAATGAATTTTCCAAAGGCGGAAGAACATTTGAAAAGAGCTTTGGCCTTAAAGCCCAACCAGGCGACGCTGCTTAACAAACTGGCTGATGTTTATCAAAAACAAAATAAATTCGACGCAGCCGTTGAACAGTACAAACAAGTGCTGGCGATCGATGAAAAAAATGTCGAAACATTGCGCAGCCTCGGCAAACTTTTCAAAGAAAAAAGCCGCTGGGCCGAAGCGCTTCCTTATTTCGAAAAAATTCTTAAACTGAATTCCAAAGACAGCAATGCGGCGTACGAAACCAAAGAAATGTACCGCAAACTCGGCAATCCGCAAAAGGCCATTGAAATCATGAAAGATTATCAAAAAGCGGATGCCAATTATTTTAATTGGGCAATGCATCATATTTTTGAAATTTTGTATTACGACCTGAAAGACGATAAACAATTGGCCGAATTGGTTGAGACGACCTACCCCAATAAAATCAACGACTCATTTGTATACGATTACTATGGCTACAGTCTCATGAATCTCGGCCGGCTTGAGGAAGCGGTAAAATCTTTCGAACGCTTCACGGAACTCGAGCCGAAAAATGCCCGTGTCATGCGTGAGTTGGGACGCGTGTTTTGTGATTTGCAAAAGTATCAGGAAGCGATCGATATTCTGAAAAAATCGTTTGCCATCGAAAATAAAAATTCATACGGATTTTATTATCTCGCTCTCGCCTATCATAAATTAGGCAAAGACGATTTATCGAAAAAAACTCTCGCCGAAGGAAAACAATTCGATCCGAATTACAAATGGTTTGATGATTTATTAACTGAAATTGATCCCAATCATCAGGTTACTCCGACGCCCACTGAGACGTCACAACAAGAGAGTTCATCACAAACATCAACCGCCGGAGTTCTGGGTGAAGGCGTTATTCCCGGGCTGCCGAATTTCTTGCGCGATTTGACGCAATTAGCCAAAGAAAACAAAATCGACGATATTTTCGGCCGACAGAATGAATTACGCGAATTGATCGAAGTTTTGTGCCGGCGAAGCAAAGCCAATCCTTTGATCGTCGGGCAACCCGGTGTCGGTAAAACCGTGTTGGTCAATGGTCTGGCGCATTTGCTCGCGCGGGGAGACGTTCCGGATATTTTACGGCCGTACCGGTTGCTCGAACTTGAAGTTTTTGCCGTCGTCGCAGGAACGCGTTATGTTGGCACGCTCGAACAAAAATTCATGCAATTGACGCAGTTCTGCCGGAATAATAAAGTCATCATTTTTATCGATGAATTGCACACGCTGATGGGCGCGGGTTCGTACAGTTCG
>JABWBZ010000306.1 GCA_013359335.1 bacterium | reverse complement strand
TACAGGGCGCGCGTCTGACGGCATGGGAACTGATGCAGGATCGTATTCCTGTCACCTTGATCACTGACAACATGGCTGGGGCTCTGATGCGGCTAGGGAAAATCCAGCTCTGTGTGGTCGGCGCCGATCGCATCGCCGCCAACGGCGACGTGGCCAACAAGATCGGCACCTACTCAGTGGCGGTATTGGCGCGGGCCCACGGCATTCCCTTTTATGTCGCTGCGCCCTATTCGACGATTGATCTTCATACCAAGACCGGTGCTGATATTCCGATCGAAGAGCGCGCAGCGATGGAAGTGACCTCCATCCACGGCAGCCATCCGATCGCCCCTAAGGGAGTGTCGGTCTATAATCCTGCCTTTGATGTGACTCCGGCCGATCTCATCACGGCAATCATTACCGAAAAAAATATATATAAAGGCCCGCATTATAACTTTACCGGCGTTTGCAATAACTAAAAAACTACATTTCACATTTGGAGGCTTATCATGCGTTCATATTTCACGAAAATGAGTTGGCTGTTCTTATTCCTGGCAATTGGATTTCAAACTTCACGCGCTCAGAAACTTACCCATTCCGCTGTGATCAACGGCGTAAAACAACGGCTCATCAATTCAGAAGCCAAACCGTCAGAAAAAGACGCTCAGTTGCAGCAGGCGGTTGATCTTTTACTCAATAACAATGTGATTCGCGACACGAAAGAAAAGGATAAAGAAGAAACTTATTTTTATTTAGCAAATGTATACTACCGTCAAAATGAATTTTCCAAAGCTTTCGAAGCATTTCAAACCGCACTCACCTACGGGAAAAAATATTGGGATAAAGAAGAAAAATTGTCGGGTGGAACTCCTCTCTTTTCCATCAAAGCGGCCATCAATGACATGAAATTGAAAACCTTCAATAAAGGCAATCGCGCCTTTAATGAAGCACAAAAAATGGCGTCTTCGAACCCGGATAGCATGAAATTGTTGATTCATGATGCGATTGCCAAATTCGAAACCATTCTTTCGTGGGATCCAAAAGTATTTATCAATGAGCAGAGTTATGCGGCGGGCGTGTATGGTACGATAGTCAATTGTTATTTTCAATTGCTCAATAATGAGAATGATGAAACACAAAAAGGCGAACTTCGGAACAAGGCCTTGACTAACTTAGAAAAACTCACGGAAATCGATAAAAATAATTTGTCGATTTATTACAATATCTACATGCTATACGATCAGGCCAAAAATCAAGAGAAGTCGCTGGAGTGGATCGATAAAGCTTTGCAAGTGCAGGTTGCGGACAGTGCTTCCATCGCGCTTAAAACTCAACTAATTGCGCAAAAAGCTTTTATTCTTGATGTTATGAATAAACCTGATGAAGCTTTGAAGGTTTATCAAGAAGCCATTAAATCCGATCCCAACAATGCCGATCTTCATTTCAATTTGGCTCGTTTATACATAATCCGAAAAGAAATGGATAAAGCGCTGGATGAGTTTAAAACAATCAAACGGCTCAAGCCGGATGACGTGGAATCCAATTATCAGGTTGCGGACGAGACCTATACCCTATACTCACGTGAACGAAGTGCGACTATTGAGAAAATGGGCGGCGATAAAGCGGATATGAAAAAAGTAACTGACGCGCTTAAGTTGCCAATCGAAAACACAATTAAAAATTTGGAAGACGCCATTCGTGTACTCGAGCAAGGCTTGCCTACTGCAACCGATCAATTGGAATTCAATTACCGTATCGGAAAATGCTACACCTACATCGCGCAACTTCAGGGCGATCTGGCTTATAATTTGGAAAACAAAGAAAAGGTAAAATTGCAGAAACCTTTTTTTGAAAAATCGCTATCCTATTTGAAAAAGACAGTTGAATTGAAAAGTGATCACAAAAACGCATGGAACTTGCTTTTGGTTGCCTATACCAATTTGCAGATGAAGGCTGAGGCGCAAAAAGCCATGGAAAATTTCAATAAACTGAAATAACGAACTAATGATTGACCGCTATACACGTCCGACGTTCAAAAAAATCTGGTCGGACGAAAATAAATTTCAGAAATGGCTGGATGTCGAACTGGCTGTCTGCGAGGCGCAAGCGGAATTGGGTTTCATTCCACCGGACGCTTTGAAAACAATTAAAAATAAAGCATCCTTTAATGTTGAACGCGTGCTACAGATCGAAGCCGAAGTCAAGCACGACGTAATTGCGTTTTTGACGAACGTTGCGGAATATGTCGGCGACGATTCACGGTATATTCACTTGGGCATGACCTCCAATGATGTACTGGACACTTCCCTTTCTCTTTTAATGCGCGAGGCCGGACAACAATTAATTGAAAATCTTGAAAAATTGCGCAAAATCATCGGACGCCGCGCTCAGGAATTTAAATTGACTCCGTGTATCGGACGCACGCATGGTGTGCACGCAGAACCGGTCACTTTCGGCTTGAAATTGGCTTTGTGGTATGATGAAATCAATCGGAATCTCGAGCGCCTTCGCATGTCGGTTACAAATATCTCGGTCGCCAAAATATCGGGCGCCGTCGGTACATTTGAACACCTGGACCCTAAAGTTGAAGAAATAACGGCGCGGATTTTGAAACTTCGCCCGATCAATGCTACTCAAGTTGTACCGAGAGATTTGCATGCAGAATTTATGATGACGCTGGCATTGATAGCGGCGTCCCTTGAAAAATTTGCTACAGAAATTCGTAATCTCCAACGGACAGAAATTCTGGAAGCGGAAGAATATTTTTCAAAAGGACAAAAAGGTTCCTCGGCGATGCCTCACAAGCGCAACCCTATCCGGAGTGAACGCGTTGCCGGACTTGCGCGGATTATTCGCGCCAATGCATTGGCCGCGACCGAAAACGTTGCTTTGTGGCATGAGCGGGACATTACTCATTCATCAGTCGAGCGCGTTATCATTGCCGACAGTACAACCTTGCTTGATTACATGCTGACTCAATTTATCGACATTATCGATACGTTGGTTGTTTATCCGGAGAATATGTTGAAGAACATACACCGGACGCGCGGACTGATTTTCAGTCAACCCGTTCTGCTGGCGTTGACGCGCAAGGGTATGCTTCGCGAGGACGCTTATAAAGCGGTTCAAACCTGCGCAATGCAAGTCTGGGAGAACGATCACGATGACTTTAGAAACCTCATAACAAATCATGACCAAGTGAAAAATGTGTTATCGTCCGCTGAGATCGATCGTTGTTTTGATCTGCAGCAAAGCGTCAATCATGTAGATTATCTATTTAAACGCGTAGGTCTTAACTAATTTTCCAACCGAAACCGGATTGGCAGGAGGCAACCTTGGAAGTCAATATTAAAAAACTCGAAAAAGAGTCGTTATTCCTTGATGGTAAAACCAAAAAACTTTACCAGACGAATAATCCAGATTATCTGTTCATGGAATATAAGAATGACTTGGTGGTGCCGGATGGAAAAAAAATAGTCCGTGTGCGCGGTAAATCGCAAATCAACAATGAAGTGTCTTCCTATATTTTTCAATTCCTGGACAGCTACCATATTCCCAATCATTACGTGGGAAGGCTTGACGAAAAAACCACCGTTGTGAGAAAAGTAGATATTGTTCCGATCAACGTGGTTATCCGGAATATTGCGGCCGGAAGTTTTGCGAAAAATTATAAACTCGATGAAGGACAGGTTTTATCGGCGCCCGTTATTGAATTTTATTTTAAAAACGATAAACTCGGCAATCCGATGATCAATGAGTATCATTTATATGCGTTCGGTTATTCCAATCAAGATGAAGTACGGACGATTCAGCGGCTAGCCGCCAAAGTCAATGCCGTTTTGAGAAATTTCTTTGAAAGAAGAAATTTTAAACTGGTCGATTTTAAATTGGAATTTGGACGTTCGCGAAATAATATCTACCTTGCCGATGAAATCAGTTTGG
>JABWBZ010000029.1 GCA_013359335.1 bacterium | reverse complement strand
GAAACGGCGATTGATCTGCGACGAAACAAGATTGGACAAAACGATTTGCCCCCGCAGTACCGCAACGGATGTATCGTCGCAGGACGTTTCGATAGCCAATGTTATCAAATGATCATGGGATGGATTCATTCAGAATAACCAGTTTAAATCGGGAAGGCGTAACTTGGCTCCACGCAACGTCGCGCGGAACCTGAATCGTCAATTGCGGCTCGACGCGGTTCAGCGATTGCTCCAATGCATAATCGATGACGCCCCGGATGCTGTCTTTTGGAAGGCTTGCCAGGAAATCAACGCCGCTGCGAACGCGAATGGAAAAAGTCGACGGCTGTACAATCGCATTGATGTCGTGTGGAATATTGACCAGTCTCACAGGAAGATTTTCTAAAACCGTTTCTCCAAGCGGCTGAATGTCCATAGCGGCCGTAATTTTATCGACCGGCTCCATGTGTATGAATTTATTTTTGAAGGGCATCGGCTCCAGCGTGACCGTGTGATCTTCAGTAAGATTGTAGACGGGTTCGGCCGTCGCTTTTATCTCCGTCAACTGTTCCGCCAAACTCACGGGACATTCGACGATCACGGAATCCGGATGTACACGAAATCCTCCGACCCAAATATACCCCGGAGCGCAGGAAACATCGACAACCGGAACAATCGGTACTTTTTTGGTTACCAAATGCTCGGAGCGGATCGCCACTGTATCGTGATACGCAATTTCCAAAATTTTGACATTGGTTTTAGCCGGCATTCTAATGTTCTGCACAAAATTGGCTGGATAAATTTCCGGATCGTCTTTGAATTGCGCCAAATCAAGCTGGTACCGAACGTCATAAAAAAATTTGATTCCCAACAATGTTTTGCCGTCGGCTTCAAAAACCACCGGAATGGTTTCAGGCAAGTCGGAAACGATGCCAAAACCGGGTTTGACATTGATCACCTGAAACGGGATGTCAATCGTATGGGTAAAAGTCGACGTGAGTTTGACGTAAAACCACATCAAAAAAGCAATGCCGATGGACAGAAAAAAAATACGATAGCTGCGAAGCAATTTCATAAAGCTCAGAGATGTGTAATTTCCGGAATATAAATCGCCTTGTATTCCTGAATGGCAAAACTGTCGGTCATGCTGGCTACGTAATCGGCAATGTGCCGCGCGTACAGAGGATCCTGTTGAAATTCTTTTATTTTTTCGCGCACCAATTTCGTGGGCAATTTCCTCAAGTCAAATTGAACGTCGACTTTTTTCGATGTGTAGCGTCCGAGAAATTTATCGTCCATTTGCAGCGGATTAGTGTAATAAGCCTTAAAAAGTTTTCTTACGACTTTCTGGCTTTTGCTGTTGGCGCGGTTGACCTGGAAATTATTGCCTAATTCTTTCTGGATAAACATATCGAGTTCTTTTTGTTTACGGTTGACCTCGAGGCTAAAAATAACCAGCCACTCGTCAAAATCCGACAAACGGTTTTTCCTCCGGCAAAAATCTTCAATCCGCCGGATCGTATTGTCAATAACGTCGCTGACCATCATGCGGACAAGCCCGCTGACTAATAAATTAATATACTCATCGGTATTACTATTCCACAATGGCTCGATCTTGTATTCTTGCTCGACTTCCTGGATGATTTTGATGCCGCGTAAATCTTTCAGCGAAATATAATTGGCTCGTACGATATCTTCGAGATCGTACGTTCGCTGCGCGATCTGGTCGGCGATGGCTGCCACCTGCCCCTCCAGAGTCAGCGACATCAGATGTTCGTAATGCAATCCGTCGAGATTCGTGCCGGGATAATTATATTTTTCACACCGCGTGCTCGTGTGCTTGAGAATACCCTCACGCACGACGGCCGTGAGATTGAGTCCTTCGTAACCGTACTTTTTTTCGAGTTTGTCAACGACGCGCAGGCTTTGATAATTGTGTTTGAATCCGCCGTAATCTTGGCCGGTCAGAACGTTGTCTACGCGGTCTTCGCCGCTGAGAATTTCATCCAGCACTTCTTCGCCCATAAAACCGAACGGCGGATGGCCAAGATCGTGTCCTAGCGCGATGGCTTCGGTCAGATCTTCATTGAGGCCCATCGCCTGCGCGATCGCTTTCGAGACTTGCACCACTTCGACGGTATTGGTCAAACGGCTGCGATTGCGCTCACTGTTGCGCTCGATCAAAACCTGCCTCTTGTCGCTCAGATTGCGGAAGGAATTGGAATAAATAATCCGGTCACGGTCGCGCTGAAAGGCGGTTCGGTGGGCGTCGTCGATTTCCTCGAACACGCGTGTATGGTGCCGTGATTTGCTTTTGCAGGCGTACGGAGCGAGGTATTTTTCTTCCCATTCCTCAACGAATTGCCGTCCGCGATCAATAAAAATATCGTCGACTTTATTTTCGATTTTTTCCATAGGTTTCAAACGAGTAAAAAATAAGCCCCGAAAAACGGGGCTTTTAGTTTTTTATCCGAGATACGCCCGAAGCGATTTGCTTCGAGATTTGTGGCGCAGCCGGTTGATCGCTTTTTCTTTGATCTGGCGGACACGTTCGCGCGTGAGTTTGAATTCCTCGCCGATCTCTTCCAGCGTCAACGACCGTTCGATGCCGAGACCGAAATACAGTTTGATGATTTTCGCTTCGCGGTCGCTCAGCGACGATAACGTATTTTCGATGTCTTTTTTCAGCGATTCCTGCAAGAGCACGTCATCGGGCAAAGGATTCACTTTATCCGGCACGGTGTCCATCAATACGCTTTTCTCGTCTTCCTGCAACGGGGCATCGAGTGATAAGTGGCGTTTGGAAATACGCAACGCGTCGGAAACGTCGTAATCTTTGATTTCGAGTTCGTGCGCGATTTCTTCCGTACTCGGCTCGCGTTCGAATTCTTGTTCGAGTTCATTGTACGCTTTGCCGATTTTGTTGAGCATGCCGACGCGGTTCAGCGGCAGACGCACGATGCGCGAGTGTTCCGCAATCGCCTGCAAAATTGACTGGCGAATCCACCACACGGCATAGGAAATGAATTTGAATCCGCGGGTTTCGTCGAAACGTTCGGCAGCCTTCATCAAACCTAAATTACCTTCGTTGATCAGATCGCTCAATGGCAATCCTTGATTCTGATAATCTTTGGCCACGCTGACGACGAAACGAAGATTCGCTTCGACCAAATGCTTGAGAGCGAATTTATCATTTTTTTTGATGCGCTTGGCGAGTTCGATTTCTTCTTCCGGTTTCAACAAAGGGACTTTATTGATTTCCTCCAAATACCGCTCAATCGATTGATCCTCCCGACTATTAATCCGCATCTTGATTCTTGCCATTCTGACTAACCTTCCGTAAATGATTTTAGTGTTAAAATATATTAATTCTTAAATTTTTTTTTGGACGTTTTTAGCAAAATTTTTTATATATAACCCCTTTATTTACAATATTAAAAATTTGCTTGCCTTCATTTAACGCCTGAAATTGCGATTAAGTTCCATTTTTCACAAAAAAATTTATTTTTGCGAAAATCGTAAACTTTTAGATTAGTAAAAACGAAATTTTCTTTAATATACTCACTACGAAGGTTTTCAGTTATGATATTTCAGATCTTCAGTCAGGACGTAACCGGCCAATGCTTTCATGTAGTTGGCCCGTTCAAACGCGGCGGGATTTTCGTACGATTTTTGGCTCATACTTCCGCGCATCTGCTGAAGCGATTCATACTCATGTTCCGACAGCCACCATTCTAATCTTTTTAGAATTTCCGCAATCTGATCGATGCCGTACTTAAGCAAAACCGAACATAACATGGTTACATCCGCACCGGCCATGATCATCTTTAACGCATCTTCGGCAGTGTGAATTCCCCCGGTTGCGGCCAAACTGGTTTTCACGTGACCGTGCAAAATAGCGATCCATCGCAACGGCAGCCGCATTTCGGACGGCGAACTGAGTACGACATTGGGCGTAACTTCCAGCGTTTCAAGATTGATGTCCGGTTGATAAAAGCGATTGAAAAGTACTAATCCGTCCGCGCCGGCATCGTCCAAACGGCGCGCAAAATGCGCAAACGATGTAAAAAACGGACTTAATTTGACCGCTAATGGAATATTCAAATCCTGCAGCGATTTTACCACGGCGACGTACTGATTTTCCAATTCCTCCGCGCTTTTATCGGGATCAGCGGCGACATAATACATGTTGAGTTCCAGTCCGTCTACGCCCGTTTGTTCGATCTTTTTGGCATATTTAAGCCAGCCGCCGAGCGAACTGCCGTTGAGGCTGGCGATGACGGGAATATCGACCGCTTCGCGCGCTTTGCGCAAATGTTCGAGATATTCTTCCGGCCCGTGATTGTAATTATCCAACTCAGGAAAATAACTCAAAGCTTCCGGGAAACTCTCCGTTCCATGCATCGTGTGATAAAACATTTCCATCGATTCATGCACGATTTGCTCTTCGAAAAGCGAGTACATGACGACCGCGGC
Organism: bacterium; assembly: GCA_013359335.1. GTDB lineage: Bacteria > CLD3 > CLD3 > SB21 > SB21 > JABWBZ01. The sequence goes on along the minus strand of JABWBZ010000029.1, from coordinate 15,169 downwards.
CGCTCCGGCATCTTCCATCCGTTTGATGTTGCCGATATCTTTAGACAAAGGAGACGCCGAAGGTACGATCGGGTTTTTTAACTTCATTCCCATGTACGTTGTGGAGAGATCCATCGCTTCAGTCCTTTCATATTAAATTCAAAAGTCAAAGTGAAAAATCAGAATTTTTTGACTTTTGAGTGAATTTAATTTTTCCCATTAGTATGAAAATCAAGCGTCGCCAATTGTTCATAAAAATGCCAGCGTTTTTTAATATCGTCTTGAGCCAATTCCGCCAATTGCATCGCCACGTCGGGATCGCTCTTGGTTAACATTTTATACCGCGTTTCGGCGTAAGCATAGTCTTTGAAACCGAGCGACGGCGCTTTGGAATCGAGAACCATCGGATTTTTTCCTTCGAGCACGAGATCGGGATTGTAGCGGTACAACGGCCAATGTCCGCAGTCGACGGCCGCTTTTTGCTGCCGCATGCCCTGCCCCATATTGATCCCGTGCGCGATGCAGTGGCTGTAAGCGATGATCAGCGACGGGCCGTCGTACGCTTCCGCTTCGAGGAACGCTTTGACGGTTTGCTGATCGCTCGATCCCATCGCCACCTGCGCAACATACACGTGACCGGCGCTCATGGCCATCAATCCGAGATCTTTTTTGGACACGCGTTTACCGCTGGCGGCAAATTTAGCCACGGCCGCGCGGTTGGTCGATTTGGATGCTTGTCCGCCGGTGTTGGAATACACTTCCGTATCGAGTACGAGAATATTGACGTTGCGTCCGGACGCGAGGACGTGATCCAGCCCGCCATAGCCGATGTCGTACGCCCACCCGTCGCCGCCGATAATCCACACGCTTTTGCGAACCAACATATCGGCGATCGCCGAAAGACTTTCGGCCTCAGGTTGGCGCATGGCCGCCAATTTCTTTTTCAATTCCGCCACGCGTTCGCGCTGATCGACGATATCCGATTCCGTTTTTTGCGGCGCATTTAAAATCGCTTCGGCCAATTGTCCGCCAACTTGCGAAGCCAGTTTCATCAAAAGTTCACGCGCGTAAGCGGTTTGTTTATCAATCGACAGGCGGAAACCGAGGCCGAATTCGGCATTATCTTCGAATAACGAATTGGCCCATGCAGGCCCGCGCCCGTCTTTGTTTTTGGCCCATGGCGTCGTCGGTAAATTGCCGCCGTAAATGGACGAACAGCCGGTGGCGTTGGCAATCACGGCGCGGTCGCCGAAAAGCTGGCTGACCAATTTCAAATACGGCGTTTCGCCGCAACCTGAACAGGCTCCGGAAAATTCAAACAGCGGCTGGAGAAATTGCGAACCTTTTACCGTATTCATCGCAACCTGACGCCGGTCGATCTCCGGAATATCGAGGAAATAGTCCCAGTTGATCCGTTCCTGATCGCGCAATGGGACTTGCGGCATCATATTGATCGCTTTCAACCGCGTTTCCGATTTATTTTTCGCCGGACACACGTCCACACAAATGCCGCAACCTGTACAATCTTCGGGAGCGACTTGAATCGCATACATCATGTTGGGAAATTCTTTGCCTTTGTACGGCACGGCTTTGAACGTTTCAGGTTGATTTTTCAGAATTGCCCCGTCAAATACTTTCACGCGAATCGTCGCATGCGGGCAAACGAGCGCGCATTTATTGCACTGAATGCAAACGTTCGGATCCCACACTGGGATTTCCAGCGCAATATTCCGCTTTTCCCAGCGCGCGGTGTCGGTCGGAAAAGTCCCGTCCACCGGCATGGCGCTGACCGGCAATTCATCGCCATCGCCGGCAATGATTTTCGCCGTCACGTTTTTGACAAATTCCGGCGCTTTGGATGAAACCGTCTCAGCCAATTCGATCTTGCTGCTTACAGCATTGGGAACTTCCACTTGATATAAATTCGCCAGCGTCTGATCGACGGCGTTAAAATTCATGCGCACGATTTCTTCGCCTTTTTTACCGTAGGTTTTTTCGATGGAATGTTTGATCGCTTCGATGGCTTTATCGCGCGGCAGAATTCCTGAAATGGCAAAGAAACACGTTTGCATGATCGTGTTAAAACGCCCGCCCATGCCGGTTTCCTTCGCGACACGATAACCGTCGATCACATAAAATTTTAATTTTTTATCGATCATTTGCCGCTGCATACGTTTGGGTAACTGATCCCAAACTTCGTTGGCGCCGTACGGACTATTGAGCAAAAACGTTGCGCCCTCGACGGCGGGTTTGAGCATGTCGTATTTTTCGAGAAAACTGAATTGATGGCACGCGATGAAATTGGCCGAGTCGACAAGATACGGCGCATTGATTTCCCGAGGCCCGAAACGCAAGTGCGAAATCGTAATGGACCCGGATTTTTTGGAATCGTAGACAAAGTACCCTTGAGCGTAATTATCCGTATCTTCACCGATGATTTTGATTGAATTTTTATTGGCGCCGACTGTGCCGTCCGCACCAAGTCCGTAAAATAACGACCGCACAACGTCGTCGGGTTCGATCGAAAACGCCGGATCGTAATCTAAGCTGGACAACGTCACATCGTCATGAATGCCGACGGTGAAATGATTTTTCGGTTTGGATTGCTTCAGTTCATCAAACACCGCTTTGACCATGGCCGGCGTGAATTCTTTGGAAGATAATCCGTAACGGCCTCCGATGACTTTTGGAAAGTGCATCAGCGGCAAAACATTGTCGTTCATCGCTTCGCTCAGCGTCGTCATGACATCCTGATACAAAGGTTCGCCAGAACTCCCCGGTTCTTTCGTACGATCGAGAACGGCGATAGATTTAACCGTTTTCGGCAAAGCATTTAAAAATGCTTCTTTGGCAAACGGCCGATACAAATGAACTTTGACGACGCCGACTTTTTCGCCATTTTTTATCAGAAATTCTGCCGTCTCCTGCGCCGTCAAGGCGCCCGATCCCATCATCACAATCACGCGCTCCGCGTCCTGCGCACCACAATAATCGAATAAATGATAGTGACGCCCGGTAAGTTGCGCGAACTTATCCATGGCTTTTTGAACAATCGTTGGAAAATTTTGATAAAATGGATTAACCGTTTCGCGCGCCTGGAAGAAAACGTCCGGATTTTGGGCCGAACCGCGCAGTACAGGATTTTCAGGCGAAAGCGAACGCGAACGAAATTGACGGACAAGTTCATCCGTGATCATCGCGCGCAAATCATCTTCGGTTAATTGCTCGACTTTCATGACTTCATGCGAAGTGCGAAATCCGTCGAAAAAATGCATGACCGGCACGCGCCCTTCGAGCGTGGCCGCATGTGCGATCAACGCCATGTCCATCGTTTCCTGCACGGAAAACGCGCAAAGTTGCGCAAACCCTGTCGCACGAACGGCCATCACGTCGGAATGATCGCCAAAAATGGATAATGCGTGCGTCGCGATTGATCGAGCTGCAATATGAAACACGGTCGGAGTCAATTCACCGGCGATTTTGAACATATTGGGCACCATCAAAAGAAGGCCTTGCGAGGAAGTAAACGTGGTGGTCAATGCGCCGGTTTGTAAAGCGCCGTGTACGGCTCCGGCAGCGCCGCCTTCCGATTGCATCTCCATGACGGATGGAACGCTTCCCCAGATGTTTTTTTGTCCACGGGACGACCATTCGTCCGACCATTCTCCCATCGCTGAAGACGGCGTAATCGGATAAATCGCTATGACTTCGCTTATTTTATGCGCCACATACGCGGCGGCTTCATTCCCGTCAATGGTGACCATCGGGCGTTTCATTTAACAGTACCTCCGTGATTAAAATCCGGTTAGGCATTGGCATCCGCATCCTGATTTTAGTTAATGTTTTGGTCTGATTTATGAGGATGCCTTGACCTTCACCTTCTGAAATATAACCTACTGATTATGATAGAAAATGACGGTTGTCATGTTTTGGGGAATAATGGGACAGAGAATCGTCGGGTGCAAAAAAGCGGGCTGAAATTCAAAACTAACGGCGGCTCTGTTTTAGCCATTCTTTTTTATTTTCTACAACTGAAATCGAATCCTGGAAGATAACGGTATAGGGATAGCGTTTAGAATAACCCACTTTGTGCAAGATGGGATAGCGCATATCGTCCGTGCCGGTCGGCTGGCAGAGATAATATTTTTTGCCATTGCTGTCGGGGTACATAAAATACGTTCGCGTGCGGTCTTCATTGAAGTCGCCATGCACGCCAACCATCGCGTGATCAAGGCTGTCGCCTTGCGTCGGAAAAACGATCATCGCATCGAGTCCCGCCGTGATCATGAGCGAGTGCATCAGTACCGCCAGATCAGCGCAATTGCCGCGGCCTTCGGCCAACGTTTCAATCGGCATCTTGACGTAATATTCTTTTTTCTCGTGATAAGGAATGCTGTTGACGAAATATAAAATTTTCTGCGCATTCTCATCGAAACGCAACGTGTCATTTGGGGTAATTTTTAAGCTATCAAGAATTTCATATAAAAACGTTTCGTGCGGCGTCGATGCGTCGATCACCCGCTGAAGCCCGTTACCCTGTTTTCTACGGCGATGGGCAAAATATTTATTGGCGCTGAAGGCAAGTTCGAGATACCTCCCCTTTTGTTGTCCGTAAATATAAAATTGATGTGAAAATTCCGCAGGATAATACACGCCGCTTTCCGGAGGGATGATCAATTGATACCACTTATTCTCTTCAGTTAATCGGGCATTAATGAGATGTTGCAAACGAATGCTGTCGCGGGCCATTTTCAAATCGACCTGAGCTTCGATCAGGCGGTCCATCGCCGGGCGGACATTTTCCTCATACTGATAAAACCACATCGCCACGCCGCTTCCCATCATTAAAAGCAGCCCGACAATAATAATATAAATCTTTGAACGCATACGTTAAAACATTGTAAGAAATGTACGATTGAGTTTCAAATGAAAAGAGTTCGAAAAAAAGCAAAAAAAAAACCACGAGCGGGGGGGGACGCTCGTGGCGATCATCCTGAATGCCGAAGCATCGGGACTCTCAGTATTATTGGATACCGTCGATCAGGCGCTGCACTTGCCGGTTAATCTTATCGATTTGATGATCGGAAACATGTGTCCGGCCATTGAGCACCCGGTTAATGTAGTCGACCGAACACCGCATTGCCCTGGCCAATTTTTTTTGGCTGATCTTGTGCTCATAAAGTTTGACCCGGATCCGTTTCAACTTTTCGAAAGCTTTTTCCGTCAACCTGACTTGACGTTTCATTGTGCGTGTGGATAATTAACTCTTGCGTTAGTTCGTAAAAACGAATAACTTACAAGCCGATTTTATGAATTGGTATATAAAAAAATATTGTCGAATGACCAAAACCTGATGTATCTTTTGCTTTTAATTTTCGGATAAGAATCTAACACATTAAATCTGTATTGTCAAGTAAATTATCACACACTAACCATGTTTAATATTTTATGCACCGGGGAAACCGTCTAAAACAGATACGCGAAACTTTACAACTGACTCAATACGAATTTGCCAAAAAATTCAATCTCCGGCAGCAATATATCAGCCGATATGAATCGGGCGAAAGCGACCTGCCGACCGACCTGCTCAACAGTCTATACAAAAAAGGCGTCGACATCAGTTGGCTGCTTTTTGGCAGCGGCAAAATGTTTCGCGAATCCTCGGTTGTCAGCGAACCGGAAGCGATGTATTATGCCAATAAAAGCATCCCGATCGTCCATTCGCTGCCGAATAATTGGAACAGGCTGTCGGCCAATTTAATCATCGGAACCTTATCCATTCCCGAACTGGATCCCGGTTCTATCGCTCTGTCCGTTGAAAATAATGAACTGCACTGGAAGCTGAAAAAAGACGATTTGGTCATCATGATCCGCGCCGATAAAGGAAAACACGGCGACTCGGTTCTTCTCAAAGACCCTTATGATACGCTCAGTATCAGGCGGATTCAGGAAATGGAAACCGGTAAAATAGTTTCCGCCGACAATCCGGAATTTCCCGATATGCCTTTGGACCATTTCATTATCATTGCTAAAATTCTCACCGTCATCCGGAAGATTACTTTGTAACCTTCTTCTCTATCCGAATTTTTTTCAAAAATAAAACTTACATCAAAGTAGAAAGCGGTTGCGCCTGATAAACTTTAATGGCTGAGCCTTTGGCAAGCAAAGTACAATAAGGCTCGGCGTTCTTCAGAAATCCCCATTCTTTACCGTATAGAATTTCAAAATCTATTTCCAATCGCATGTCGCTGATTGGGTAAACTTCCCACACCGGATGTTCCACCCGATACCACAACGTCCCGCCTTTCTTTGTTTTTCCGAAACCGACGTCGTGCTCTTTAAAAAAATGTTCGATAGAATTTTCAGGCGGAATATAACCTTTCATATCCGCTTTAACTTCCAGCCGCGACATCTGACCGTTTTTGACTAGCCGGTGACTGACGGTCAACGCGGGGCCGGATTCATCAAACGCCGAATCCATCGCGATAGCCCGATACGCTTCATTGTAAATTCGGTCGGCTACCAGCGCGATGCAATATCGCGGAACGTATTCCCGCAAGAATACAACGCCGCGGCGGCCTTTATAATTAGCATAATACCGGAGATTCACTTCGGGAAAATTGACATGAAAAGGAATTTTGAAGCCGAGCACCTTGGTATCGACAAAATCAAAGGCTACGAAACTGACAAACGCCTTCCCGTCCCGTATATCGAGTTCAAGCCCGGATGGCAAATATGGGTTTAGTATTTCAGGAGGCACGGCGTATGTAATATTGATCAGCCGCAACCATTGCGCAGTCAGAAATACGGACATTCGGCTACTCCATAAAACGTGACCGCAGTTCAGGCGTAGGAATCATGCACACGTCTTTCTTGCCGAACCACCGATAGCGGTTTTTGGCGATAACATTATACATCGCATCGCGGATAAATTTTGGAATTATGATTCCGGCATACAGGAGCGGCCACGCTCCGTTGAGACGTTTCGCAATCCGAAGCGCCGCCGTGGATTGTGTATAAAACCGGCCGCCTTCGATCAAGACGATTGAATCATATTCTTCCGTTGAAAGATTATTGTGTTTTAAAAAATTTTCGCCGTACGTCGATTGAAGCGACGCAAATCGGAACCGCGCTTTCGGATCGCGCCGGATGATAAATAAAACGGAACCGTTACATAAATTACAAACGCCGTCGAAAAGAATAATCGGATAATCCATATTTATTTTGACTTCAATTCCAATGTTTTTGTCTGCACAGCTTCATCGAGCAGATTCACGACGTCATTTAGTTCCACGCTTCCATAATACCACGCGCCCACGGTCAACGCTTCGGCGCGGACGGCTTTATAAATATCATAGTAGCTGCGTTTGCCGTCAACAAAATTAAACGCTTCTTCACGCATGATTTTATGCAAAACGCCTTTGTACTTTACCGAATCGCGCCTGGTAAAATAATTCTTCAATTCAAACGTGTTGTAGGGAATTTTTTTCGAAGCATTGGTCTCAGCTTCATTGAGGTGGATTACCGGCGATTTTCCGAAATGCGCCTTGAATAACTCGCCTGCCAGTTGCATCGTTTGTTCTTTTTGTGCTTCCAATGTTTTCCGGGCTGCATCGATCGGTTGATTGTAATGCCGGTTGCTTACAAACACATGAACGGATTCGATCGCACGAAATTCCCTTTCAAAACCCTCCTTGACGACGATCGTCATGTCTTTCCATGCCTGTTTTTCATCTTTGGAACTGAGCAAAATCTCATTTGCGGTTTTCAAATCGTTCGCCAGCCGTTTTTGGCCTTGCGTCAAGGTTTCACCGATCAACAGCGGAACAATTTCATTCTCGGCCGAACCGAGCACATACGCCATCGTTGCATAAATAAAATTATTCCGTTTAAGCTGCGTCTGATCGATTTGCCACAAATCGTCGTCGGACGAATGAATGTACGGATCGTCCCAATTGATCATCGCGACCGAGGGCACGCCAATCGCGCCGTCGACAAAACACATGTGATCGGATTGGCCGAAATAAGGAACATACGCGGCATTATAACCTTCCCGGCTGCCGCGCGTCGAGTAAATCGGGCGGGTGTGCGGACGAGGAAGTTTATTAGTCCGGCTGGCGGAGAGAAATCCGTTATTCGTTTCAATCACGTACGTCGTGATGTTCTCAAACAGCGCATCGAGATACGATGTGCGCGAAAACGGCGCAAAAATCAAATGCTGCACCCGGCTGCCGAACGATTGCCGCGCCCCGGTCATGTCCTGATGAAGATTGACCAGAAATTGACGCGGTTCGTCCGGATTCGCTTTGAAATATTCGTACTCGGAGTAAATTTCATCCGTCCACCACAAACGAATGTCCCTCAGCGGCCGTTTCATTTTGCCTTCATTGATCAATTTCATAAACGTACGGCCAAACTCCAACAGATTGGCGCAGCCGCTGCCGTCGTCATTCGCCGAACCTTGTTCCTCCTGCAGATGCGCTGTCAGAACGATTTGAGAATCGTGGTATTTCGATCCGCGAATCCAGGCTTCGACGAATCCCGTTCGCCCGTTTTTTACACTGAACTCCGTATCAACTTTTGCCTTTAATACAACTTTCCCACCGCGGGTTTTCTTGCCTGTAGCAAACCAATCCTCCGAATCATTGGACTGGAGAATTCTTTTCAGAATTTCGCCTTTACGCGGCGGCAAACTGAATGCAAACGTTCCTTTTTTTCCTTCGGGAGTTGACGGTAAATGTTTCCATGCAATCTGATCGGGAAAATCCAATTCAGACCGGCCTTCTGAAGGGCTGAATGCGACAATTCCGCTGGCATCGTTATTCCATACGATTTTGGCCGCCGTCGTCAATTCACCGTCCGTCAAGACGATTTTATTTTTAAGATTTGCACTTCCGATTTCTTCACTTTTACCGGAACCAATCCAAACCAACTCGGCCGTCAGATCGGCATCGTGACTTCCATCGGCAAGGTGCACCGCGTGATCGCCGATATCGGCGAGTTTGACTTCAACCGGTTCGATCATCCAGAGTTCGGCAGACTTGGCCTCGTAAGCAGGCTTGTCCATCGTTTGTTCGATAAATTTAACATCCTCCAAACCCGCGTCTTTGGCCGCTTGCATGATATAATCGGCGGCTTTAAAGAAGCCGTCCATGCCGGAGTCGCGGTGCCAGCGGCTCAGCGCGCGAATGTGTTCAAATGCGCGGTCGCCGGACAATTCATTCACGAACATATCAATTTCGTCGTCGTTCAAAAACGGCGTCGTTTGCGCCGAAGCCATTGATGAAGCCCACGTCAATCCAAGAAATAATAGATACACTCGCATGGCTGCCTTTTTAATTTTCAATTTTTAAATTTTCAATTTTTATAAGTTTCTCTCAACTGAATCGGCGCGGCTGTTTTCTTTCTCAATTTCAGATTAAGCATTTCTACAAATACTGAAAACGCCATGGCGAAATAAATATATCCTTTTGAAATGTGCTGATCGAAACCTTCGGCAATCAACGTCACGCCGATCAATAAAAGAAAACTCAACGCCAGCATTTTTATCGTCGGATGACGATGTACGAAATCGCTGATTGCGCCCGCAAAAAACATCATAAATATAACGGCGATTACAACCGCAGCGATCATGATTTGAATATTATTCGCCATGCCGACCGCCGTAATGACCGAATCCAAAGAAAATACAATATCGAGTATCAGAATCTGAATGATCGTTGACACGAAAGAAGGCGCAGCTTTCCGAGCGCTTTCGCCTTCTGATCCTTCGAGCTTTTCGTGGATTTCGTGCGTCGATTTTGCCAACAAAAACAATCCGCCGACGATCAGAATAATATCGCGCCCGGAAATTTCCTGCGTGAAGATCACGAATATCGGCGCTGTCAGCCGCATAATCAGTGTCAATGAAAACAACAAACCTACGCGGGTAACCATCGCAAGCGCAAGGCCGGTCAAACGCGCATTTTTTTGCTGCTCCTGCGGCAGTTTACTCGACAAAATCGAAATAAAAATAATATTGTCGATGCCTAAAACAATTTCGAGCGCCGTTAAAGTAACCAATGCAATCCACGCCTGGGGATCATTCATCCATTCCACAAAAATTCCTCCTCATATTAATTTCGAATTTCGAATTACAAATTAATCAAAGCCTTTGAGATCAAGATTTTCTCAAAAACATGAATGACTTCTCGCCAAGACGCCAAGTCGCTAAGATACATAAAGAATTCTCTGTGGCTTTGCGGCTCCGCGAGAGTATTTTGAGATGTATTCTAGTTTTTTCTGGCAATCCCGAATAATCCGATGAGCAGTAACGGCAAACTTGAAACGACGCCCACGTGCATGGGACGCCATGCCATCGGCGAATCCGGAATAAAATCGCCGTAAAAGCCGATTAGCAAAGGCACGAACGCCAGTACGGAATAAATTAAAAACAGCCGTTTGTTTTTGGAAACGAGCAGGAGAATCAATCCGCTCATCAACAGTACAACGAACACGATGAGAATAAAATAATTCCAGATACCGCCTTGGGAAAGATACTGAGTCACCATGTTAAAAACCGTGTTTAATTATTTTTTTGGCGCAACCGATAAGATTTTTGTAATGGCCGCTTCATCTCCGGTCAGAACTCCGGACTTGGGCAGGCGCGGAATCAGCGTCGCCCAGTTCATGTCTTTCTGAAAAACTTCTTTGAAAATCGGAAGCGACTCGTCGACGCGTCCGGCATTGGCCAGCGAAATCGCGTGCCAGAATTTCATCTCGAGATTGTCCGGGAACATCGCTTCGGCCGCGCTATATTCCTTGAGAGCGCCGTCGATATCGCCGTGCTCGACCGCCAGATCGCCGCGATTCATATATTCATAGGCGCGATGAACTTTGATAAGGCGGCGCAATTCTTTGAGCGGTTCGGGATGATCTTCAATGCGCAATTCCATCACGCGATCCGCCCATGAACGCCCGCTCGATTGCGGTTTGACAATTAAAATAGCCGCCGATTGTTTTCCGCGAATATCCCCCCCGGCCGCTTCCGCCGCTTCCAATGCCGCCAGCATTCTCTCAGCCAGATCGCCTTTCGCCGATTCGTAAGCCTTCGACATCGCACCCCAGATTTTATCATTCGACATCAGGTTGGCTTGAACGGAATAATTATTTCCCGTGATGTGTCCGGCGCCCTGAATGCATTTAGAACCCGTATGCGTGGCGACGTTGCCTTTGGCGTCGATCATCGCAACCTGCCTGACGTCTTTTCCAGGATCGGTCGCTAAGATCGATTCCAACGCTTGTTTCGCCGTTTTACCGGCGCGCATGAGTTCGAGCCCGAGCGGCCCGTACGCCGGATCGACAAACGACTGCGTCGCCACCGCGCCAACGCCCGCTTCTGCCCACGTCACCGTCGTACCGACGGAAAACCAATGCGACTGCACGGCAACGCCCATTTCGCCCGTGACCGTATCGCGCGCGACGATCGAATACGTATTAACCGGCCGTATCGTCGAAACCTGTGCATTCAATGAAAAAACGACGATCACACTCATCCAAACGATTATCGTTTTCATAACCTTAATCCTTGTGTTGAGGTTAAATTGCTGATCAGTTTCAAATTTTTAAGTTTATTTGCCACGCTTCTTAAAAACATTGATGGCGTGATTAACCTATTTATTGAGAAGTTCAACGGAGTATGAACTGCAACCTTTTCCATCGAGCGTTCGCGCCTCGCGGCTCAAAAGAATCTTAACTCCAATCTGTTCCAACACTATCTCGACCCACTCGCCTTCATCGTGATGTTTCCAACCGGGAATCACAGTTGAGACCTCGTCGAGAAAAGTTGAGATGTCGGAACCGATCTGCTGAAAAAGAACATTCTTAATTCCGCGTTTAGCAAGCGCATCTTTGAATACACTCGTGAGCCACTCTGGAACGTTATGGTCATTGAGAAGACCGTTATCTTCTTGAAACCCTCTGATCGATGCGACAATTTCGGGACCGGGCTCCCGATCATTCAATCCTCGATACAAGTCAATCATCAATTCTGTCAGCATCGTTTCCCGGAATTTTGTTATGATTATATGTAAATTGGCGACTTGAAATGCTGCTAAGTTTATAACTTTGTCGAATGAAGTGCAATTTAAAAAAATCCGGAGCAACGCTAAGGCACTAGGCTTTAATTATATCCATTTGCAGCGCACTTCCAAAATTATCTTGTTTGATCCGCAGGTATTTCATAAAATGTTTGCGTCCAAACGGAGGAATCATAATGAAAATCAACGCAGACTGGCACAAAAAAAACCGCATGCCGAAAAATGCCACGTTGCAACAACGCATTCAGTGGCATCTCGCCCACCAAAAAAATTGTTCGTGCCGCCCGATTCCCGAAAAGCTTGCTCAAACAATGAAAAAAATGAAAATCAAATCCTGAGATATGAACCCTATCGAACTTACGGCCGCGATTTTCGGATTTATCTGCGTCTATCTGACGACACGGCAAAACATTTATTGCTGGCCGGCGGGACTCATCCAGGTTTCGCTGTACATTATCGTTTTCTACGAAGCGAAATTATATTCCGACGTCATTCTCCATATCATTTACGTTATTCTGCAGATTTATGGCTGGTATTACTGGCTTCACGGCGATCACCATCATCAGGCGGTCGTCACGCGTTTATCTTTAACGTTGCTCATAATCTGGGTCGTGATTGGTTTGATTGCCGCGGCAATTTGGGGAACGATCATGTATACCTACACCGACGCGGCTTTGCCGTATCCCGACGCTTTTATCATTGCGATGAGCCTGATCGGACAATGGCTGATGGCGAAAAAGAAAATCGAAAACTGGTATTTCTGGATCGCCGTCGACGTCGTGGCCATCGCCGTGTATGCCGTGAAGGAACTTTACGTCACATCCGTATTATATTTTACGTTTTTAATTATTTGCCTCTATGGTTTGCGTGAATGGCATAGTTCATTTCTAAAATTAAAAGACGTCAAAAGTTTTTAAACAGGAATGATCGAAAATAATTCTTTCGTTCTTGACAAAACATAATTAGCTTTTACTGGCTTCCGAATCTGTTTTTGTTGCGAACAATATAGTCTAATGAACCTCGACGTCCGAACCCTTTCCTTTGTTGCAGCGATCAACGCTCTTATACTTTTCTTGTGGTTGTTGAGTATATTTACAAGCCGCAAGCGATATCCCGGCACAACCGGGTGGATAGCCTCTGCGTTTTTTCTTTTTGCCGCCATGGCGGCGATCAGTTTTCGCGGTATTCTCCACGATGCTCTGACCGTTGTACTGGGTAATACGTGTTTTATCGCCTCGTTTGTTTTGGTTGACCTCGGGCTGAGGCGTTTTGCCGGCGATCGCCCGGCTTTTATTTTATATGTCGCGGCCACAAGCTTGATTGCGGTCTCATTCGTTTATTTCACTTTTTTTGAACCGCAGGTTGCCATTCGGATTGCAATTATTTCATGTTCCATTTCATTTCTCTGCGTTCGCCTTGCATGGTACACCCATTCGCGCATTCGCCGGATCGTTATGGAAAAAACAACTTTACTCGTTGCCGTATTTGCTCTGTTGGGATTATGGGATTTGACACGAGCCGTTTTAACGTTGCTGTATGAACCCGCTATCAACGATTTTATGAAGTCGGGCATTATCCAGAGTACGACGGTTATCACATTTAATGCCGCCAGCATCCTCATGTACGCCGGACTCGTCACCATTCATGCACAACGGCTCGAAAATGAGTTAAAAACTCTTGAAGGATTCCTCCCGATTTGCGCCAGCTGCAAAAAAATCCGAGACGACCGTGGATACTGGAAACAGGTGGAAGAGTATATCGAACATCATACCGATGCAACCATGACGCATACGATTTGCCCCGATTGTGTTCAAAAATTATATCCGAATATTGATGATAAAAAAACTGATTCGCCATAAAGGTTGCCGGCGGCCTGCTTAAATTACATCATTTCTTGCAACCTTTTTTAATATCTAACGTTTACACGCTCGCCTTTCAAGCGGAAATTCCGCATTCCTTAAGTCCAAAAACCATTTCAATATAAACTCATTTTTATACTCAATTGTAAAATCGTCAATATACAGTTCATTTGAATTACCTATTTGCAAAAGAAAGGATTACTACCATGGAATGGAAACGTACGTTTGCCGGATATTGCCTGGCGGTTTTTTTAGCATGCTCCGCCTTCGCTCAAAAAAGCGATTCCCTTAAAAGTCTTTCATTGTCCGGATTGAATTTCCGCAGCATCGGTCCCGGATTCACCGGAGGCCGCGTCGTCGACATCGCCGTCAATCCCTACGATCACAGCGAATATTACGTCGCGTCCGGTCACGGATCGCTGTGGAAGACGTCAAACGGCGGCGTGACGTTCGAACCGGTTTTCGACGGACAAAAATCGTACTCAATGGCGTGCGTCGCGATCGATCCTTCCAATACCAACATCGTCTGGGCAGGCACCGGCGAAAATAATAATCAGACCAACGTTATTTTCGGCGACGGCGTTTACAAAACCGAGGACGGAGGCAAAAGCTGGAAGAATATGGGATTGAGCACGTCCGAATGCATCGGCGGCATCGTCATCGATCCGAATAATTCCAATACCGTGTACGTTGCCGCTTACGGGCCTTTCCGCAATGAAGGCGGCGAACGCGGCGTTTACAAAACGACCGACGGCGGTAAAACATGGCAGCGCATTTTATTCGTCAGCGACTACACCGGATTTTACCAGATCCACATGGATCCGCGCCATTCGAACGTTCTTTACGCCGTCGCGCATCAGCGATTCAAAAAATTATATTCGACGATCAGCGGCGGTCCGGAAAGCGCGATTTACAAAACGACGGACGGCGGCGCGACGTGGAATCGTATCATGAGCGGTTTGCCGACGGAAGACGTCGGGCGCATTGGTATGGCGATTTCGCCCGCCAATCCCGACGTGCTCTACGCCATCGTACAAGCGAAGTCAAATGCCGGCGTGTACCGCAGCAAAGACCGCGGCGCCAGTTGGTCCAAACAAAGCGGCTATGTTTCAACCTACCCATTTTATTTCCAGGAAATATTCTGCGACACGGAAGACGAAAACATGCTTTACAGCATGGATGTTTTCAATCAGGTAAGTTACGACGGCGGCGTCACGTGGAAAAAACTCGGCGAAAAAAATAAACACGTTGACA
>JABWBZ010000305.1 GCA_013359335.1 bacterium | reverse complement strand
TATCCGTACCGACGAGAATGGTATCCGGTATCGTTGAAATAACGATTTTGGCGTCGTGAATCCCGGCGTGATGCAGCGTGTCCATGTGACTGATGTCGCCGTAGATGGCTTTAACGCCGATGGCCTGCAGCTTTGTATGAACGTTGGGATTAAAATCAACGACCACGATTTTATCGAGCAATTCACCGTCTTCAGCTTTCATGTCCTGCAATTCACGCACCAGCGAACTCGCTACCCGGAAAAATCCAAGCAGGGCAATTTCCTTATGGTCTTCCACCGCTTTTTGTTCGACCGACGACGCAATGTCTTTGAAACCGAGTTTCGGGAGGAATTTCCCGATGGCGGCCTGAAGCGGATGACTGTATTTGATCATATAGGTTGTCACAATGGACGTCAGCACAAAAACAAAAATAATGACGGACAAAATATTGCCGCCGATATGGCCGGCTGTTAATCCGAGCGAGGCGATGACGAGCGAAAACTCGCTCATATTCGCCAGGTTAATTGACGCCAGTAAACTGACACGGTTGCCGTTTTTGAGAAAATAAAGAATCGGATAGACCGACAAAAAGCGGGAAATAATTACGAACAACGCCGCGACGCCGGCAATGGCGAGAATGCTGAGATCGTTGATCGGGTTGGGAATTTGCATGCCGAGCGCCACGAAAAACAATGTAACGAAAAAATCACGAATACTGATGACTTTGGCAATCACGTCAAGGTTGTACGGAAATGTCGAGATGGCGACGCCGGCAATCAGCGCGCCCATTTCCACAGACAGTCCGAAAAAATTGGCCGCGCCGCAAATAAAAAAGCACCAGCCCAATGACGCGACAAGCACGAGTTCCGGTAATTTAGCGATCGATTTGAATAAATGCGGCAGTATATATTTACTGATCAGCAAACTCATGCCGACTAAAATGCCGCCTTTGCCGAACGACCATAAAATCTGGAGAATATCGGGATTGGCGAGATTCGGTTGAATGCCCAGTACGACAATCGCCCAGATGTCCTGGAAAACCAGTACGCCCAACGTAATTCTGCCGGCCAACGTGTCGAGCTCGAATTTACTGTAAAGCAATTTAACAACGATGGCCGTACTGCTCAAAGCACAGCAAACGGCAAGATAAAGCAGATCGTAACTTCCGCCGCCGATGGTATAACCGAGTATCGCGAAAAATCCAAGCCCTAACAAAACGCAAAGTATAAATTGAAAAACACCCGACATGATCAAGGCTTTGCCGGATTCTTTAAGTTTTTTCATGTCGATTTCGAGCCCGATCATGAACAGCAAAAGAATTAAACCGATCTCGGCAATGACGGCAATGTCGGCTTTGCTGTGAACGAGGCTAAACCCCATTTCCGGACCGATGGCAACTCCAGCAGCGATATACGCCAATAAAAGCGGTTGTTTGGCAAAATGTCCGATAAACGCCATAATCGTCGCGGCGAGAATGCTGATGCCGATACTGGAAATCAGATGATGAGCCCCGTCGTCTTCGCCGCCGCCCGCCCACGCCAGATCCGGTGATAACAGACTCAATAGCGCCGGTAAGACGGCAATGGACAGCCGGTTCGCGTAGTTTGAACCCAACCCATTGACTACCGTCGCAAGGCTATTCACCCGAACTTTCATAAACAATTTTCTCCGGTTATGTTGTGATTTTTTTGGACTCGTCGAATACAAAATGAATATAATTTATGAAGTAAATGGTAAGAATGGGAAAGGTCGAAACAAAAGTATAAAGATTTTGTTTTGGTTTCAAGTGCAAATTATCCTTTGTGCCAAGGAGAACGCGCCGGGATTTATATTGCCGTTCACTTCCAAAAAGTACCCACTAAAATGCCCACTTCAGGATGAAACCTTTTTGCGCATTTATACGTTTCTGTGGATTGTTCCAACACACAATTTTGTAACTTTTTTTGAATGTCAGCTTAGATCTGGCCTGATCTTTTAAACCATGGAAAGGAAAGCGGTATGCAGCGTTTCGCTTTAGTCGTAGGGGTGTGGCTTTTTTTTACGGGAGCAGGCTGGGCGGATGACGATGACGATCAACGATTTCCAAAGATCGACGGGAAGATCAACGATGAAGAATGGGCCGGTGCAAAGACATTTGACAGTTTTACAACTATCGTGCCCAAGACCGACGAAAAATATTACGATAAAACCATTGTTTATCTTAAACAATCGCATGACGCCGTTTATGTCGGTATAAAATTCTGGCCGACCGGTCGAGTGATCCGGCAGTCTCTGATTCGCGACCGTAGTACCGATGAGGAAAATGAATTCTTTATTCTGCTTGACCTCGAAAATAAAAATCAAAACGGATATTTTTTTGCATTCAGTTTTCTGAACAACCAACGCGACATGATTATTTATAATCAACGGCAGTTGTCTCAGGAATGGGATTGGGTTTGGCAAAACAAGTCGGTGATTTACAAAGAAGCGGAAAACGGCGAGCCGGGGTATATCGAGTCGGAGATACGAATTCCAGTCGATAAAATTCAAAATAAAAATAAAAACCAGATTGGAATCGACGTTCAGTTGTTTGCCTATAAACCTGACGGATCGAGTTATTTTTATTCGATCAATCCCAACAGCGAACTTCTGACTCTTAAGGGAACTTATGAGTGGGACATAACGCCGTTCGATGAGCGAATTAACTTAAACTTCAATGCTACGCCGTACGTCGTGGGTAATAAATTTTCCGATTCAACGTATCACGGATCTTTCGGTGGCGAAGTCAGCGTCAGTTTGGACAAACACAAACTGAAAGGAACTTATAATACCGATGAATCCACGCTTGAAGCCGATCCGTTCGATTTTTCTTTGTACCGAAAGCCGATTTTTCTGCAGGAAAAGCGGCCGTTTTTCAGCAAAGATCTGGACATTTACCGGACGCCGATCAATGTTTTTTATACACGTGCCATTCAGGATATTAATTATGGACTCAACTATACGTTTCGAAGCAACCGGCTTAAAGCCGGTGTGGCGTACATAGAAGAAGAAGCGGCGCCCGGCGAATTGAATCGTGATAAACGCAGGTTTTTCGTGGCAAGACCGAACTTCAATTTTCAAAAATTTACCGTGGGTTCAACATTGCTTATTGCCAATGATCCCGCCAACGATCATACGGAAAAAATATTCAGCTTGGACAGCCGCATCAATCTTTTTTCGCGATGGGTGTATCAACCGCAATTTATTTCCAATAGCGACGGTTCGGCCATTCGAAGCCATTTGTATTATCAATTCAATGGCGGAGGAGGACCTTATGCCGATCTGATCTACAGCCGGTACGATCAAAAATTTGACGCCATGACATTGTTTAACAACTATGGATCGGATTACGACGAAATACAAGTCAGCGGTGGTTATAACTTTGTAATGAATCGTCAAAAATTTTCTAATGTGAATGTGAATGTGCAGTATTACAAAGCGCAGCATTTATCGGATGATTTTAAACACCAGGAATATGTCAGTTCCAATATCTATTACAAAGCTAATGATTGGCTGACCGCGAACCATTATTTCGAATACAATCGTCCGGATGATCAGATTAATGATTCAACAATTATAAACCGTAAGAATTTTCTCCAGGATCACAACGCCAAATTTCTGTACGGCAATCACTCTCTGACGGTTGGATATAATTTTGGAAAATATTACGGAACGTTTCTGCATAATCCTTACGCCGATCTGGCATTGTCGTTTGGCCGGTTAACGACGAGTTTTGCTTTGAGGCGGCAATATAGCGACGACGTCAATCAAACGATTTACCGGATCAAACTGGATTACAGAATTATGGATAAACTTTATCTGCGTTCATTTTACCAAAGCGATGACGGCAATCCTTTCTTTGCCAAGCACGTCAAACGCGTACAGCTTTGGAATACATTGATTCAGTATGAGTTTTTCGCCGGAAGCAATATTTATTTTGTTTTGAATTTACAAGGCGATGACGG
>JABWBZ010000304.1 GCA_013359335.1 bacterium | reverse complement strand
CGTCGTTACGGAAAATGAAATCAAAGAAAAAAACATTTCGCAAGCCCCGGAAGTTCTCAAAGAAGAACCGGGCGTATTCGTCCAGAAAACGAATCAGGGCGGCGGTTCGCCGATCATCCGCGGGCTCAAAGCGAACAAGCTGCTGCTTTTGGTTGACGGGATCAGGCTGAATAATTCAACGTACCGCGGCGGCAATTTCCAGTATCTGAATTCCATCGATACGGAAATCATTCAACGGATGGAAGTGGCGCGGGGTCCGATTTCCGTACTGTACGGAAGCGATGCGCTTGGCGGCTCGGTCAACGTGATCACGAAAGTTCCGCAGTTGAATGAACAGCCGGCGTGGCGATGGCAAGGCGATGCGCTGGGATCGCTTTCGACCGCCGATCGTACGGCCATCACGCAGACGAGTCTGGGCGCAGCAAACGATCGTTTCGGCGTCCTTTTCAGCGGTTCGTACAAATCATACGGCGACGTGACCCGCGGCAGCAGCGGCGGTAAAATACTGATGAACAGGCTGGAAAACGATTCGAGGGTGACGCGTATCTTGAATAAAAAACAATTTCCTCTGGGTTATCATACGTGGGATTTTACCGCCACGTCGTTATTGAAGGTCAGCGATCAGCAGGAATTGCGCGCAAGTTACCAGGCCAACCGCCAGTTATCGGTTCCGCGCTACGACAGTTACGAAGCGGGACAGGATTCCATCCGCGATACGGATCCGCAAAAACGCGATCTCATTTTCGTTCATTACCGCTTATCCAACGGATTTTCATTTTTCAATGTGATGAATCTGACGCTGTCGCTGCATCGCCAGTTTGAAAAACGAATCCGCCAGCGCTTCGGTAACGTGCGCGAAGAACGCGATCAGTACGAAACCGTCACGTACGGCGCGCAGGCGCAGTTTAACAGGATTTTCCGCGTGACGCACTCGGTGGTGTATGGCGCGGAACTTTATTTCGATCAGGTCGATACCCGTTCGTCGAATCTCAATACCTCGACGGGAGTAGTCTCGCCGCGAACGACTATTTTCCCTGATGGTTCGTCCTTTCTGAATTTCGGTGTGTACGTTCACGACGATATTGCCGTTTCGGAAAAATGGAAATTATCGCCCGGCGTACGGTTCAGCGCTTTCCGGCTCAGAGCGCCGTTTGGAAGCGAAACGGGATTCGGAACTTTGACGCAATCGCCGACGGCTTTTACAGCGAGCGTGAGTTCGATGTACAAGCTGTATGACGGCGTGAATTTCGTGACCAATATTGCGCAGGGTTTCCGCGCGGCTAATATGGACGACGCCGTCAAATTGGGAGCCGCCAAAGGCGATATCTTTGATGTGCCGAATCCGGACGTGCGCCCGGAAAAGTCGCTGAGCTTCGATGCCGGTTTCAAAGTGGCGTCTGTACGATTCCGCGCCAACGTGATCGGATTTTATAACCGGATAACCGATCTGCTGATCCGTGAGAAAGCGACGTTCAACGGTTTGCCGTATTACGTCGACGGCGCGGATACGTTAAGCGTGTACCATCGTGCCAACGCCGGCCGTGCGTATACCGTGGGATTCGAAACGGACGTGCATTGGGTCGTCGCCGAGCGTACGGAATTGTACTCCAATCTCGCGTACACGTACGGCCAGGACGTGTCCGCCGGCGAGCCGATGACGGGCATTCCTCCTTTGAATGGAGTGATCGGGATCCGCGGGAAGGTGCAGACATTGCATCTGGAACTTTTCAGCCGCTTTGCATTTGAACAGAAACGGCTGTCGACGGAAGACAGGGAAGAAGACTTGCGGATTCCCGAAGGCGGCACGCCGGGCTGGATGACGCTCAATACGCGCGTGGGTTGGTCGGTAAACGATCGCGTCAAAATCAATGTAGCGGCGATGAATATGCTCGATCAGAACTATCGGGAGCACGTGAGCGGCTACAACGCCCCCGGAAGGAATTTTGTACTCAGCGTTCAATTGAATTACTAAGCCATTTGCATCTGATATTCAAAACCCTGCCGTTTCAGTAACGGCAGGGTTTTATTTTTTGTTTCGGTCGTTTTGACGACGCTCTCTCGACGACCGTATTTAGAGCGAGACGCCGTTCGGCTCAGGGATAACTCTCGAAGGAATCTGGAGCACAGCAGTCATTTCCATTGCATTAACATGAGTTCCGGAGGTACGAAATTTTTATGAAATTTATTTGCAATCACTTCAGGTTCGAATAGTGTGATTGACAGCCGACATTTATCTTGAAAGCTTCAAGAATTTTTTTCTAAATCGCGTAGCGAGCCCTGCCAGAACTATAATAATACCCGCTAAAATATATATCCACCAATCCGGCCGCCCGGGGTTTTCAATTCGAATCGGTCTCGTATCGCCGATAGTGACAAAACCGGCCCAGTAATAAGGATTGGACATGACCGGATCGCCGCTATTGATCATTTTGAGTTTGGATTCACGAAGAGCCTCATCCTTGGTCAGACCTTGTGAAAGGCCTTCGTAAAAATTGCGCATGAGCAAGGACGTCGATTTATCGTCGATCGACCAAAGGCTCATTACAATGCTTGGACATCCAGCATAAAGAAAGCCGCGGGCGAGACTGATGACGCCTTCACCCCGCACCAGCATCCCGGATCCTGTATTGCACGCGCTGAGGACAGCGAGATCGGCGTTGAGGCGCATATTGTATAGCTCGTAGGTGTGCAATAAGCCGTCTTCCCTGCCTTTGGGATTTTTTGCAAAAATCAGCTTGGAGTACAAAGGCGCTTTATCGTCAATGATGGCGTGAGTGGCTAAATGAATGATGCGATGTTTAGGCGCTTCGGATTTAAATCGCTCTTCGGATGCGTCCGTAAACTTGTAAAATTTACCAGGTAAAACTTCAGCAATGGCATCCAATTCTTTTTCAGACCACGGCAGAGAGCGTAATCCCTCGTAAACAGAGTCGGCCCTTTCAAAAGTTTCTAATTCCTGGGCTGCAATACTGGATACAAACCATACAAAGCAGATAGACAGCACAATCTTCATTTCAATCAACATTACATACGAATATGACTAACAGCCATGTTTAGTTAAAATTACTGCAAAGCCTTTAAATCGTCAATAAGTTTTTGAGCTTCGTCTCCGTAGGATCCTTTCAAAGTAACCAATTCATTAAGCAACGCGCGAGCTTGTTCGGCATAAGCTTGGTCGAGATAAGCCAGCGCAAGATACCAAAGAGATGCTTCGTAGAATTGCGAATTTTCAACGCCGGTGACAGCTGATAATTCAGGGATGGCGAGCTTACTGTCATCGGTCATGAGATAAGATACACCGAGATAAAATCGCGCCGTGATGTTATCAGGGTTCTGCGCTAATTCTTGCAAGAAATCTTTAATAGCCGGCGAATATTCGGCCAACTCATAATGCATCAGCGCTTTTTCCAAGTAATTGATCTGCTTTTCACCGCGCACCAGCGGATTCGTATTGGGATAGGGTTCTAAATTTTCAGCCACCAAAACTCCGTACGGATTGCGCTGCGAGATATACATGGCGATCGAGAAGCCGATCAGCAGGATCGCAGCCGCGGCATACTGGTAAAACTTTTTCGAGATGACTCCTTTGGAAGCGGAATAGTTACGAATGCGCTTTTCTAAGGATTGGGCGTGGATACGAAACGCCTCTTTGTCTGCCGGAAGATGGCGCATAGCTTCCGAACAAAGTTCGCAATCCAACAAGTGTTTTTCAATCAAAAACTGTTCTCTGTTCGGCAGATTGCCTTTGGAATAGTTGATCATTTGATCGAGTGTCAAACAATGCGACTGATCCGGTAGGATCATCGATTTGATGGAACCTTTCCGGCCCCCTAATTCAGATTGGTTCATGTCCATTGACCTTTCTTTCGATATATTCTTTCATGTTATTTCGTCCTCTTTCGAGGCAGCCTTTAATTTTATAAAAATTCCAATGAGTAATTCTCTCAATTTCCCGATAAGTTTTGTT
>JABWBZ010000303.1 GCA_013359335.1 bacterium | reverse complement strand
GGGCTATTGGGTCGATTTGAAAAGTCCTTATGTCACTTGCGACAGCAATTATATCGAATCGGTGTGGTGGATTTTGAAACAATTTTATGACAAAAACCTGATTTACAAAGGCTTTAAAGTTGTCCCCTATTGCCCGCGTTGCGGAACGCCATTGTCGTCGCACGAGGTGGCGCTGGGCTATAAAGACGTCAGCGATCCATCGATCTATGTCAAAATGAAATTAAAAAATGAGAATAATACTTATTTTCTCGTCTGGACGACAACGCCGTGGACGTTGATTTCCAATGTAGCGTTAGCGGTCGGTCGCGACATCGATTACGTCAAAGCTCAATACAAAGATCAGTTTTTCATTCTCGCCGAAGCGCGCGTCAAAGAAGTTTTAAAAGAAAACTACGAAATTGTCGAGCGTTTTAAAGGTTCTCAATTACTCAATAAAGAATATGAACGTTTGTTCGATTACGTTCCGGTCGATAAACGCGCGTTTTTTGTAATTCACGGCGATTTCGTTACCACCGAAGATGGAACGGGTATTGTGCACACAGCGCCTGCGTTTGGTGAAGACGATTATATCGTTTGCAAAGCCAACGATCTTCCTTTTGTAAGGCCGGTCGATGCCGCCGGGAAATTCGAAGACATCGTTACGGATTTCAAAGGCCAATTCGTCAAAGACGCTGATCCCGACGTGATCACCCATGTCAAACGCCGCGGGTTGCTGTTTCGTTCGGAAAAATTCATGCACAGTTATCCCCATTGCTGGCGGCACCACACTCCACTAATCTATTATGCGCGCGACGCATGGTATATCCGCACGACCTCTTTCAAAGATAGGATGGTCGAAAACAATTCGGCCGTTAACTGGTTTCCTCCCGAAATCAAGGAAGGCCGTTTCGGCAACTGGCTCCGCAATAATATCGACTGGTCGCTTTCACGCGATCGTTACTGGGGAACACCCCTGCCTTTGTGGATTCATGAGGAATCCGGTGAGATGATCTGTGTCGGAAGCCGTGAAGAATTGCAAAAAGGAAAAATGAAAAACGGAAGCCCTGTACCAATAGACATTGATTTACACCGTCCTTATGTCGATAACATCGTTTTTGAAAAAAACGGAAAAGTTTTTACACGGACGCCGGAAGTGATCGACGTCTGGTTTGATTCCGGCGCGATGCCGTACGCTCAATGGCATTATCCGTTTGAGAATAAAGACATCTTCGAACGCCAGTATCCGGCAGATTTTATCTGTGAAGGCGTCGATCAGACGCGCGGCTGGTTCTATTCGCTCATGGCCATCTCGACGTTCTTATTCGGCCAATCGCCTTACAAGAACGTGGTTGTCAATGAACTCGTTCTCGATGGACAGGGCCGGAAAATGAGCAAATCGCTCGGCAACGTCGTCAATCCTTTTGAAATGCTGGATCAATTCGGCGCCGATGTTGTCCGGTGGTATTTGCTGGTCAATACACCGGTTTGGCTGCCGAAACGATTTGACATTGAAGGCCTGACGGAAATTAAAAAGAAATTCTTCCGCCCGTTATTGGAAACTTACAAATTCTTCACGCTGTACGCCAATATCGACGGATTCGATCCCCGTGAAAAAGAAATTCCGTATCCGGAACGTCCGGAAATGGATCGCTGGATTCTTTCGCGCTTGCAGACAGTCGTTGCTGAGGTAACCGAACATTTAGAAAGATACGATACGACCAAATCGGGCAAACTCATCCAAGAATTTGTTGACCAAGACTTGTCGAATTGGTATATTAGGCTTTCTCGGCGCCGTTTCTGGAAAGGCGAGAAAGGTTTTGATAAATCTTCGGCTTACCAGACGTTGTATGAAATTTTAGTTTCGTTGTCGGGCCTCATCGCCCCGTTTTGCCCGTTTTTGTCCGAACGAATGTATCGAAATCTCACTTCGGACGGAAGCAGTCATTCGATAAGCATTCACCTTTCGGGTTTTCCGAAAACGAATGCAGCGAAACAAAACAAGGCGCTGGAAGAGAAAATGAGTTCGCCTCGCCGTGTCGTCCAACTCGGGCGCGCATTGCGTGAATTAAAATCGCTGAAAGTTCGTCAGCCGCTTTCCAAGATTATCGTTGTAACGCATGAGGTGGCTGTACGCAACGACGTGATGGATTTCAGCGATATTATCAAATCCGAACTCAACGTCAAAACGATTGAATTTATTACGGACAGCGGTTCGTTGGTCCATCACAAAGTCAAACCTAACTTTAAAGCGCTGGGACCGAAATTTGGTAAAAATGTCAACCGGGTTGCCGAGGTCATCAAAGGATTTGATACAAACCAAGTTACTTCAATTATGAATAACGGACAGACGTCCATCCATTTCGAAGGCCACGAATATGAAATTACCAAAAACGAAGTGGACATCTTGCATGAAGAAAAAGAAGGATTAGCCGTGCAATCCGACGGCAATCTTACCGTTGCGCTGGATACGCATTTGACGCAGGAATTGATAGAAGAAGGATTGGCGCGAGAGTTCATCAACCGCATTCAAAATATTCGTAAAGACGCCGGGTTCGAAGTGACCGAAAGAATCCGAATTCAATACAGTGGCGGCTCGGCGTTGGTTGCGGCTATTCAAAATCAAAAAAATTATATTATGGCTGAAACGTTATCAGTTGATATTCTTGCCGAATCAGGAAATGGTGAATTCATGAAAACGGTCGATATCAACGACGAAGAGGTAACTATCAGCGTTCAACGCATAAAAAACTAATTGACACGATCCGTCAACCATATCACCAGAGGATTGTTATGAAGAAAAAAGATCTCGAGTATTTCAAGAAATTGATCGTTGAGGAACAAAATAAAGTCCTCAAAGATATGGGATACATCAAGGAAACCCTCCTGGACTCGACCATTCGGGACGCTTCCGGCGATCACTCGGCCTATGCCTTTCACATGGCCGATCAGGGAAGCGACACGTACGACAGGGAAAAAACTTTCATGCTCGCTTCGCGTGAAAATAAATATCTGTCGGAACTCGTTGACGCCATGCGGCGGGTTGAAGAAGGCACTTACGGTGTGTGCATGATCTGCGGCAAAGATATCGAAAAAGAACGGCTGGAAGTTGTGCTGGTCGCCAAATATCACGTAGAATGCAAGCGTCAACTCGAAAAAGTAAAAAGTAAAGACGCTCAAGAAACCTCGAATTACTAAAACAGGACCACCTTTGAAAATATATTGGGTAGCTTTTTGGATTGTTATTTTCGATCAAGTATCTAAGATCGTTGTCAAAAACTATATGATGCTTCATGATTCCATTCCGGTTATTGGCACGACCGTGCAACTGACGTTTTTAGAAAATCCGGGCATGGCATTCGGCATTCGATTTTTTGAAACACACCCCTTCTGGGGACGTTGGTTTTTTTCGGTTGTCTCCGTTGTCGCTTCCATCGGTCTGATCTGGTATATTTACAAAATGCGCCACGAAAAATTTCTGTACCGGCTGTCACTCGGATTGATTTTAGGCGGCGCTGTGGGCAATCTGATCGACCGGGTACTTTTCGGGCGGGTTGTCGATTTTGTGGATGTGGATATTCCCGATATTTTCGGAATGCAGCGCTGGCCGGTTTTTAATATCGCTGATTCGTCCGTCGTCTGCGGCATGATCATCATGACGGCATTCGTGCTGTTCGCCAAGCCGCACTCGGTTCACCCCCCAAATAGCGAAGATGAAAAAATCGTTTCAGACGAAAAAACCGTGACGGAATAAAATGTTCATCTTTTCGTTGGAATGAATCCGGCGTAAACATCTAAACAAGCGCGGCAAATGCATAAACCGATGATACTTAATAATTCTTAAGGAGAAGCTATGAGTCACCCCGTTACTTTAACTGATGACAACTTCGAAAATGAAGTATTAAAATCCGATAAAACCGTTATGGTAGATTTTTGGGCAACGTGGTGTGCCCCGTGCAGAATGATCGCCCCCGTCGTCGAAGAAATGGCCAAAGAATATGA
>JABWBZ010000302.1 GCA_013359335.1 bacterium | reverse complement strand
GAATCCGTACGTACGATTGGTCACATAATCATTGTAGGAACGAATGATGCCGCCTGCGACTTTCCACTCGCTTAATTTTTTGTAAATATCGATCAGATATTTTGCCTGAAATTTAGTCGAGGTCGGATCGCTGTAGCCGTTTTGATTGTTCGGAAAAATTTGAACGCCGTACGTACAAATGACTGCGCGGTTTGGCCATCGGGAAAGGCTTTTGGTCGCAAAAATATTGGCCTCAAGAAAATCATTGCTGCGAAGGCTGAGATTGATGATGTCGACTTGGTCCAAATACACGTCCTGCATACCGAAAATCGACGTACAAAACGTCGGACGGTCATCGAGGCTTCGGATCAACTGCGACATTTGATTCAGGTATGCGTTCATGTCTTTCGAATTGTGATCGTGCGCCGAGCCCAGTCCCCACGCGAGGATACAGGGATTGAGCCGGTCGTTCTCGATCATCGTACGGTAATACGGTTTCAATTCCTCCGCGTAAGCATTGTCGCGCAGCACATTCGGCGTAAAGCCGAACGCCGGCGCTTCATACAAAATGAACAAGCCGTATCGATTGCACAATTCCAGAAAATACGGATGCGGCGGATGATGTTTGAAATACACCACGTTCGCGCCCATTTTTTTAATACGCAAAACATCCGATTCCATCACGGCAAATGACAACGAATTGCCTTCATCCGGATAATCTTCATAATATTCAACGCCCCGCAACGTGAGCGGCTGCGAATTGATCAGAATAACATTGTCCTGCACGCTGACTTTACTCAAACCGACATACGTTTGCGTCTGATCGACTAAAGTATCGGCCTGAATCAGCGAGAAAACAATGCGATACCGATAAGGACTTTCCGCATTCCAGAAAATCGGTTTTTCAAGCGTGAAATTAGTTTCTAAATTCGCAAACCGGTTTAATACGATCCGCCCGTCAGGATTGAGCTCTTTGATTTTTGGAATTTCCCACACGTTACGATACCGTTTATAACGATTGGTATAAACCGGTTCCGGGTCGTCTTCATTGAACATTTCAATGACGTAACGTACTTCTGAAGTTTTTTCAAGGATGCTCGCGCCGGCGCTCGTGTCTTTTTGTTGATACCCGAAATCGTAGTTGCGCAAATCCAACCCGATCGTAAAATCACATTTCCGCAGGTCGTTGGAAATAGTATAACGCACGGACCATTTGTCAATCGTCAGTTTCGGCGTGGCCAATAAAAATATTTCCCGGAAAATGCCGCCGTAGGTTTTAGGCTGCAGCAGCGAGGAACGTCTCGGGATAGAATTGTGCGCGTTGATAGCGCTATTGACAGTAATTTCAATGGTATTCGTTTCCCCAACTTTAATCAGCCCGTCGCTCAGATCAATTTCTCTACGAAGATACCCGCCGTTGTGATTCGCTACAAACTCGCCGTTGATTCTTATTTCAGCGGCGAAATTAATTCCGAAAGAAACAAGCCGGAAATGTAAATTCTCAAATTCAGGACCCGGCACAAACGAACGCCGGTAAACAACTTTGCCTTCGTAATCGTAATTGCTTGGGACACTGATTTTTGTCTGGAAGTTTTCGTAAGTAATCGTCCACTCGCCGGCAAGATCAAGCACGTGGCGGTTTTCAGATAACGAAAGATAATTACGCAAAAGCTGTTCGTCATAGCCGCTTTTGTCGCCATAGACTTTGAATTCGTCCACCGCCCGAACGGACGCTACGAGAATCAAAAACATTCCAACGGCTTGTATCGCCAATGTTCGCATGATGGGAGCTCCGGATTTTCTAAATGATACTTTTGCCGAAAAATGAAGCGATGAGTTCGACGCCGACTTTGGCCGTCGCATTGCGGACGTCGAGAATCGGATTGGTTTCAACGTATTCCAATGAAACGGCTTTTTTGGATTCGCACAAAGTTTCCATGACATAATGCGCTTCGCGATACGTCAATCCGCCGTTGACGGGAGTACCGACGCCCGGCGCGAGCGATGGATCGAGGCTGTCGGCATCGAAACTGACGTGAATGCCTTCTGTCTGGCGCGACGCAATGTCGATGGCTTTTTCCATGATCCGGTGAATGCCTTGCTGATCGATATCCCGCATGGTAAAAATCGTGACGCCCATTTTGCGAATATTTTCAATTTCGCCTTTATCAAGCGTCCTGATTCCTACGAGAACGGCGTCGGCCGGATCGACTTTCACATACTCTCCGCCGACGGCGGTTAACTTTGGATGTCCCACGCCGAGCGAAACAGCGAGCGGCATTCCGTGAATGTTTCCGGACGGCGACGTGTCGGGCGTATTCATATCGCCGTGAGCATCGACCCAGATAACCCCGATTTTTTTGTGGCGTTTGCGAAAATGCGAAGACACGCCCGCCACCGTACCGATGGCAATCGAATGATCGCCGCCGAGCACTAACGGAACTTCATGATCGTCGAGCGTTTTTTCAACGGTTTCGGAAAGTGCCGTCACGCCCTTAATGATTTCGTTCAGATATTTAAGTTTTTCATCACCGACTTTAAGAATTTCCGGCGCTTTAGTGACAATGTCACCTTTGTCTTTGATGGTATAACCTAATTCATTCAGGCGTTCGGCAAGGCCGGCGATGCGAAGCGCCGACGGACCCATATCCGTTCCACGGCGGCCCGCACCCAGATCGAGCGGAACACCAATAATTCTAATAACCGGCATGCTAAACTGATTCGTTTGGATGGAAAAAAATGCTGAAGAATATATTTTTTTTGAGGCTAATAATCAAGCTTATAACCCACCAACAGGCGGTTTTGAATTAATGTGCGGCCTTTGGTATTCTGATAATTGGCAGTGTGAGAATAGTTGACGATCGCAAAAAAATAGTGATTGCGAAAAGTTTCAACTTGTAAATTCAGGCCCAAAGCATTCCTTCGCTCGTTAATCCCTTGCAGAAAATGTTTTTTCTGTTTTCCAGGAGGCAGATCGACGAAACCTTCTTCGTAACCAAACCGGTAAATATCCCCCGTTCCGTGGCGGGTCAATTCGTAATTGACGGCGATATTGTAACGGCGCGCCGGCCGGTAACGAAATTCAAAAAAATAATCGTCCGAATTGGGCTGAAGGAATGAACCGAGCCCTTTCCCAAAATGGGTGTAGTTGATAAGATCCCATTTATGCGCGTAAACAAAAGGTTCGATGCGTGAATATTCAAAACGAAAATCCAGATCGCGAAGTTGGAAAGGCTCGACCCAATATGTACCAAATTGAAAAGCCCAGGTTTGTTTCCAATAAGTGAAAGGATTGCGTGACGATGTGAAATCATCCAGATAAAGCGATGCATAGGCTTTAATATTTTTTAAAGGGAAAGCCGTCGCATCAAAACTAATTGTATTGTTGTCCTTATCACCCAAATATTGCTCGGTAATATGATAGACCGTTATGGGATTTAGATACGCCACTTGAACTCCGCGTCCTCCATAGACGACGCTTTCATTGCCAGCAACAAACAGCCACGGAAAAATTTTGAATTCCAACCGGTGTGCGACAAAATATTTTTTTTCACTAATTTTGCCGGCTGAGTTAATTTCATACGGATCGCTCCGAAGCCACCCGTGTAGATAGGTAAATTTAATCCGGTCAAACGATACATCCATTCGGAGATTATCGAAAGGTGGTGCATTGTCGGACAGAAGCAGATTGCCTCGTTTAGCCGGACCTAAGCTCAATCCGTCTTTGCCGAATTGTAAACGCATCCACTTTGGTTGAATGACGGTATAAGCATTGGCTTCGAGTGAATAGACGTTTTTGGAAGCCGGATTGTAATTAATATTACCATATTGCCAATTAGTTCTATCAATAACTAGAGAACAGCTTTTAATGGCAAATAGTTTTAATGTAGCTAAAGCATATTGCTCTGCAGAGATTGGATTATTATCTAGCGTGCGCCTAGTATTCTGGGCATGAGAGCTTTTAGCAATTGCTTTAGCACAATTCTTATGAATATTTAGTTGGTGCAACGTGGGCTTGTCTTGTTTAAATA
>JABWBZ010000301.1 GCA_013359335.1 bacterium | reverse complement strand
CATGTCATCGCCGAGGAATACGGCGAGGCCATCGTCTTCCGCACACCGCCGCCGTACCGCACCGTCTCGGGTCCCGGAGTAGGGATCGAGCCGCGGACGCCCCAGAATTTGTACTTCATTGTTAGGAATGCTCCAACACTTGATGAATGGTTTCGATCAATTTATCCGACTCGATTACTTTAGAAATATAGGCATCAGCGCCTAATTTCAAAGCTTTTTTACGGTCCACGTCAAAAATCTTCGCAGAATGAACGATGATTTTGATGGAACGGAGATCGTCGGATTCTTTGACCGTTTTGCAGATGGTAAATCCGTCTACTTTGGGCATCATAATGTCCAAAAGTATCAGGTTGGGTCTTTCGCGCCGGATGATATCCAGCGCTTGGGTACTGTCATTGCAGGTCACAACTTCAAATTTGCCTAAAGCGCGCAAACTTTTCGATGCGATCGCCAACGTACTTTCGTCGTCATCGATTACCAGAATTTTGTGCATATTTTCACGCAAAAATCAGCTCAATATCTTGTTAATCGTATCAATCAGTTTCCCGGATTCGATCACTTTCGAAATATAAGCATCCGCTCCGACTTTCATCGCATTTTTCCGGTCCACTTCAAAAATTTTCGCCGAGTACACGATAACTTTGATATAATTCAAATCCGACGATTCTTTGACTTGTTTGCAAATGGATAATCCGTCGACTTTGGGCATCATGATGTCGAGGAGAATCAGATCCGGTTTTTCGCGGCGAATAATCTCCATCGCGGACGCGCTGTCGGTCGATGCGACGACGTTAAATTTGCCGATGTGGCGCAGAAGATTGGACGTGACAGCCAGATGATCGTCGTCATCGTCTATGATCAGAATTTTTTTTGACATGGCATTTTCAATTTAGCCGACGCGAACGGCGCGCGCATTCAACGCGCGATAATCCGCGGCATATTGAATATAGTTCTTAATCGATTGTTGGACTTGATCGATTTCTTCCAGGGTCACTTTTCGGATTGGTTTGGCCGGCACACCCGCCATCAGCGTTCCTTCCGGGACTTCATAACCTTCACGTATCAGAGCGCCTGCTGCAATGATGCAGTGTCTGTTGACGACCGCGCGATCGAGAACTTTGGCGCCCATTCCGATAAGCACGTGTTTTTGAACCGTACATCCATGCAAAATCGCTCCGTGACCGATGGTGACTTCGTCCGCGATGATGGTAGGATATTTATTCAAAGTAACGTGAATGATCGCGCCGTCCTGGATATTGGTGCGGTGGCCAATGCGTATATAATTCACATCGCCGCGAATCACGGCATTGAACCATACGCTGCATTCTTCACCCAATTCGACATCGCCGATAATTTT
This sequence comes from bacterium, assembly GCA_013359335.1. GTDB lineage: Bacteria > CLD3 > CLD3 > SB21 > SB21 > JABWBZ01. The sequence continues at coordinate 2,656 of JABWBZ010000301.1, read as the reverse complement.
TGCGCCCTCCGCAATAAAAACGCTCGCGGGGACCACCGGTTTTTTCGACAAATATTGGGTGATCATAACGGAAGACAGGGTGAAGTATAAAGTGGTGAAATATACCGACATGCCTGCCGAATTTCAAGTGAAAAAACGGCAGTTTCTTACATATCGCTGATCTTTTCTTTGAGAAAAAAACGGATAGAAATGAAGCTGCCGGTCAGTCCGAGCAAAATCCCCATACCAACTAAAATAGCATAAATCAATGGATCCATCATGACACCGGGCAGAAGAAATTTCCTGGCGCCGTAAACCATACCGTAAGCGGCGCCGCACGCCAATCCGCTTCCGATCAATCCTTGCAAAACGCCTTCAAGCAGAAATGGACTGGCAATAAACGCATTGGTCGCTCCAACGAGTTTCATACTCTTGATCAAATCGCGTTTGGAATAAATACTGAGTTTGATCGTATTGGACACCAAAAAAATCGCGGCGATGGCGGCTAAAGCCCCGACGGCCAGATTAATGTTGTTGTAAACGTCAATACGCTCATCCAACGCACGTAACAATTCTTTTTGATAATTAACTTCTTCGACGCCGCGGATATTTTCAATCGCTTGCGCCACTTCTTCGACGCCCTGCAAGGTGCGATACGGCTCCTCCAGCCGGATCTTAAACGACGCCGGCAGTGGATTCGTTTCCACCAGATCAAAAAGATCGTCTTCTCCCATGACCGATTTTAAAATCCTCGCCGCTTCCGCTTTGGAAATAAAATACACTGAATCCACGCCGTCCAAATCCCGGATAACCGATCCGATGTGCTGAGAATTTTCCGAATCCAACGCTTTATCCAAAAACGCTTCCAATTCAACCCGGCTTCGGATATCGCCGATCAGATTCGTAATATTAAACGTAACGATCAGAAAAAAACCAAGCAGGCTTAAAGCAATGCAGATAATTGTAATCGACACCATGCTCGACAGAGTAGTGCGGCGAAAGCCGCTAAAGCCTTCGGCAATAAGATAACCCGGTTTCACTCACCATCCTCCGTTTTTTTGATGGAGAAATATAGAGATACTCCTATCGTCTCTCAAGTATTTTTATTTTAAATCCAATAAAAAAAGCTGTTCAAAAGAATTCCTTTCAAACAGCTTTTTATAAAAAAGTTGCTGTATCAATCGCCAAACGGATTTTTCAGAGCGCCCCGATCCCATTTTTCAAGATAGGCGTCGGTTTCTTTCTTAACCAGACTTCCCAAAAATACCAGCCCGATGAGATTGGGAATAGCCATCAAGGCATTCCCGATATCGCCAAGATTCCATACGATATTTAAATATTTTCCCTGCAGCACTGCGCCGAAAAAAACAAAAAGGCAAAATACCAATCGATAGGGCTTGACGCTTTTTTGTCCGAATAAATACCGCGCGCCTTGTTCGCCGTAATACGACCAACCGATGAGCGTCGTAAATCCAAAAAGGAAGCTACAAATACTGACCATGTAACCACCCCAGTTCGAACCAAGCCCCACTGCAAACGCCGATTTAGTTAATTGCGTACTCGTCAGACCAACCGGATTGGGATGTAAGTCGGACGACAAAATTACAAAAGCCGTCATGCTGCAGACAATGATCGTGTCAATGAACGTTCCCATCATCGCAACCAATCCTTGAGCCGCCGATTCATTACCTTTAGCGGCAGCAGCGGGGATGGAACACGAACCGATGCCGGATTCATTCGATAATGTTCCGCGCGAAATGCCGTACCGCATGGCGTCTTTGACCGTGTGGCCGATAACGCCTCCGGCCATGGCTTCAGGCGCAAATGCCGATTGTAACACAACCATAAATACCGCCGGAATTTGTGCAATATTTATAAAAATGACGTATAAGGACGCTGCAATATACAATACGATCATCATTGGAACTAATTTATCCGACACTTCAGCGATACGTGTAACGCCGCCAATCAAAACAACTCCGCACAAAAGCGCAAGCACGATTCCCGTGACAAAAAAATTGAAACCAAAATCGCTTTGCAATGATAATGCAATTGAATTGGATTGCGCCATATTACCACTGCCAAAAGTGGCCATCAGAATCACGGCAATAGCGAACCACAAAGCAAGGCCTTTGCCCAGCGATTTATTTTTCAGGCCGTCGCGTAAATAATACATCGCGCCGCCACTGAACGTGCCGTCAACCATCTTCTGACGATATTTCAGACCAAGCAATGCTTCGGCATATTTGGTCGCCATGCCAAAGAGCGCCGTCATCCACATCCAGAAAGGCGCGCCAGGGCCGCCGCTGGCAATGGCCGTCGCCACGCCCGCGATATTGCCGTTACCCACCGTCGCGGCTAAAGCCGTCATCAATGCCTGGAACGGCGTAATATCGCCTTCACGTCCGGCGGATTCTTCTTTCGAGCGTCCGCGCAACATGAATTTGATCGCCAGCCCGAGACGGCGAAATTGTATGAATTTGGTTTGAAAGCTCATGTACACGCCTGTGGCACCAAGCATGATGATCACGACCGGCCACCAGATGTGATCGGCAATCAAGGTCGTGATCGCCAGTAAAAAATCTAAAAATTCCGTCATTCGGCTTTATCCTTTATGTGAGAATTAAAATATTTTAATGCCAACAAATTTTTGCAGCAATGTAATGACGAACACGCC
>JABWBZ010000300.1 GCA_013359335.1 bacterium | reverse complement strand
AACAAACTGCAAACGATGACGAGGAATAATGCGTTTAATTTGACTTTTAAAGTGATTTTATGTACATAAAGCGGTTTACAATTAAACATTGCAGAAAGGTTTTGCATTGACTCAACTTATTTTTTTACCGGTTTTGGTATTTGCGGTCGTTATCCATGAATGCGCGCACGGTATTGTAGCGAAGTGGTGCGGCGACGATACCGCCGATCGTGAAGGTCGTATAACATTGAATCCGATCAAACATATCGATTTGTGGGGAACGATTATTATCCCGATTCTGCTGATCGTCAGCAATGCCGGTTTGATGTTCGGTTGGGCCAAACCCGTGCCGGTCAATCCTAATAATTTTCGTAGTTTCAAACGTGACGATATTTACGTGTCGATGGCCGGACCGGCGTCTAATTTCATTATAGCCATTATTTCGGCGCTCTTGATCGCGGCGCTCATGATTGCATTGCCGCAATCGGAAAGTTCCACAGGAAGCATGAACGGCTTCAGCCAATTCGCATCGTCTCTGTTGGTATACAGCATTCAAATTAATTTGGTTCTCGCTGTATTTAATTTGCTCCCTATACCGCCGTTGGACGGATCACACGTTGTGGCGAGTTTGTTGCCCGATCATCTTGGCGACCAATACCGCAGCCTGGGTTTTATGGGAATGTTTATTCTTGTTGCGATGATGGCAACCGGCGTCATCGGACGCGTGATCAATCCGATTCTCAATCAATTGTTCGGCCTGATGGCAAGCCTCATTCAAACGTTATCGTAAGGCATGGAATTCTCATGGAAAGAGATCACGCTGACTCTGCGTTATCCGTTTATTTTATCCGACTCAGTCATTACTGAAAAAAAAGTTGTTTTTGCTGAATGTTCAGCCGAAGGTTTGATCGGCATCGGCGAAGCCGCCCCGTCGTCGTATTACGGCGAAACGCCTCAAACGGTTATCGCCGTTTTTGAAAAAGCGCGTCCGATTTTGGGTAATATTCGGTTTCCGTTTTCAGTTGAATCATTGAATGACGAATTGTTGCGCTCGTTTCCCGATGCAGCCTCTGCCCGATCCGCAATGGTCATGGCTGTTTTAGATTGGATGGGTAAAAAACAAAACCTCCCGTTGTATAAACTTCTACAAATCGACGCCGCTAAAACACCGGTAACTTCATTTACCATCGGCATCGATCAACCGGAAGTTTTGGCCAAAAAAATTTCAGAAGCTGAAAACTTCCCGATTTTGAAAATCAAATTGGGCAAAGGCGATTACGATTATGAAATTCTCAAAACCGTCCGGCGACACACCGGCAAAACGCTTCGCGTCGACGTCAATGAGGGCTGGAACAAAGAGGAAGCGGCAAAAAAAATCGATTGGTTGAGTCAACAAAACGTTGAGTTAGTCGAGCAACCTTTACCGAAGGAAAATTTAGACGACATGATTTGGCTGCATCAACGCTCGGCCTTGCCGGTTTTTGCCGATGAGAATGTTCTAACGATCAAGGATATACAATCTGTGACTGAATGTTTTGACGGTGTTAATATTAAATTGGATAAATGCGGCGGTTTGCTTGAAGCAGTGAAAATGATCCGCACTGCCCGCCGGAATAGTTTGAAAGTTATGATCGGTTGCATGATTCAAACTTCCGTCGGCACAACAGCCATGGCGCATCTGAGCCCGTTAGTCGATTATGCGGATCTGGACGGACACTTACTCATTAACAATGATCCTTACAAAGGATTTGCGGTTGATCACGGACGAATTCAACTGCCTTCATTACCGGGAATAGGAATTCATTAAAATGCTGTTTAAACAGCCCCAGCACAAACGCTTCGATTATCAGCCGATGTATTACAAACCGGAAAAAGATCCGGATACGAAACGGCGTCAGCGCATTAAGTTCCCCCGGCAGTCCAAGGCTACGAACCCGTTTAGTCCGACGGTCATTATCGTTATTTTGATCATCATACTGGCGTTGTACGTTCTAAAAAAACTTGCTATCGATAACTAATTTGATTATTTTTTACCGCTTTTTTAACGACGCACTTTCCATCTATTTCAACTCCGAGTTCCCGTAGGGAGGCAATTCAATGATTCAAATTGGTGAGATTCTTAAGGAAGTTCCTTTTTTTCGTTCACTGGGCCGCGACAGCATTGACTTTATCACTGAAAAGCTGAAATTTAAACAGTTCAAAACCAATAGTACGATTTGCAAAATTGGCGATCCGGGCGATAAAATGTGGATCGTCCTGAGCGGCAAAGTGGCCGTGTTGGCCGCCAACGGCGAAGTGCTGGCGCACATTGCTTCGGGCAACTATTTCGGCGAAATGGCGCTCCTGACCGGCGAACCTCGTTCGGCCACGATCGCTGCAACGGAAGATACGGAAACATTCGTGCTTGAGAAGCAGGACTTCGACGTCATTCTTGAAAAATATCCGTCGATTTCAATCGCCATGAGTAAGATCATGAGCCAGCGCCTGCGCGACACCAACGCCGTTATCTCTGAAAAAGCCAAACAACTCAAGTCTACCGGACAACCGGCCGGCCCCAGCGGAAACCTTCGGGATAAACATATCACGGAAGTCATTGCATTTTGCGAGTCCAATTCACTCACCGGCACTCTGGAAGTCGTCAACGGCGCCGATAAAGCTGTAGTCGAATTTGAGAAAGGCGTTTTGCAAACGGTTAAATTAGGCAGTATGAATGATGACGAAGCCATGGACACCATGATGGGATGGGAAGACGGACAGTTCGTCATCAAACCTAAAATCATTTCCTTTGACAGCGCGGAAGAGCAGAAAACTCATAAAACGACCGGAACGATTCTCGTGATCAATCACAGTATGGTCGTAAGAAAAGTCATTGAAAGAAATCTTGGGAGTCTCGGCCACACGGTAAAAAGCGCCGGCGATATTACTGAAGGTATTACGGCAATGAAGGCCATCAAACCCGACGTCATTATCTCCGACTTCAAATACGAAGAATTGTCCGGCTACGACTTTTGCATGCAAATCCGTGAAAATTCCGGTTACGAAAATATTCCTTTTATCTTCATCACCGATGCCAGCACCGACGACGACATGATGAAAAAACTGAAAACAATTCCGGACGCCTCGTTAGTCGATTCGCAAGATGTATCCGCGCTCGCCGATACGGTTGTAAAAATTCTTTCATAAAAATTTGATCTGAAACAAAAAAGGCCAGCAATAAACTGGCCTTTTTTATTTTCCATTCAGGGGCTTCTATTTCATAAATGCGTAACCCATCAATTTATAAGTCAATTTGGCGAGAGTGAAATCCGAATGGCTGAACTGTTTGACCGGCGCTAATTCGACGACATCAAATCCAATCACTTTTCTTTGTTCGAAAACTTGCCGTAAAAACTTCACGGATTCGTACCAAAATAGCCCGCCCGGTTCAGGCGTTCCAGTCGCGGGAATAATGCTGGGATCCAATCCATCACAATCTATAGTTACATAAACGTTATCTTTCAATTTTGAAATTGCGCGTTCCATCCACCCGGCCGCCTGAAGGTCTTTGGCGTAAAAAGTATCGATCCGATTATTGACAATAAGTTCGCGTTCTTCCGAGCATTGCGCGCGAATTCCAACCTGAACAATATTTTTATTAAATTCCCAAATGCGCCGCATCACACAAGCATGGCTCCACGGAGAACCCTCATAAGAATCGCGCAAATCCGAATGAGCATCAATTTGTAATACTGAAAAATTATCGCCCAATTTTTTATAGAACGATTTTACGATGGGCGAAGAAATGGTATGCTCGCCCCCGAGACAAACCGGAAATTTTTCATGATCCAATATCTGATCCACCGCTTTTTCAATGAGCGCCATTGCCGATGCGCCTTTTTTCTTACCAAAATTGACAGGCTTTAACGTAACGATGCCGAACTTTCTAAATGACTCCTGATCCAACTCCTCATCATAATATTCCACGATCTGCGACGCCTTAATAATCGCATTCGGCCCCAGTTTTGTCCCGTGACCATAACTGGTAGTTGCTTCGTAAGGTATAGGCAACACTGCAAT
>JABWBZ010000299.1 GCA_013359335.1 bacterium | reverse complement strand
CTTTTTTCAAAGAGGGCGGAGGAAAAAAGCGTTCATCGGCAGAACCGACGAGTGAGCAGGATTGGGGCTGGATTGACAGTCTTCGGTTTACGCTCGATGGTGAGGAACTTACCTTTGAATTCATTCATCCCGACGATGACAATGAGGACGATCAGACCGTTATTCGCATGCCGTTGCCGGAGCCTGTCGCGCCTCAATCAGCCATTAGCATCCATTGCCGGTTTTATTCAAAATTGCCGCGCGTATTTGAGCGGACGGGATTTACCGAAGACGATTTTTATATGATCGCCCAGTGGTATCCGAAAATCGGCGTGTGGGAGAACGGGCAATGGAATTGCCACCAGTTTCACGCCAATTCTGAATTTTATGCAGATTTCGGCCATTATCGAATGACGATCACCGTTCCTTCCGATTACATCATTGGCGCCAATGCGCCGTTGGTGAAGAAAGAAATTCAGGACAGCGTAACGACGTATCACTACATTCAAAAAAATGTAATCGACGCGGTGTGGACGGCGTCACCGCATTTTACGGAAATGAAACAAACCGTGATGTCCGGCGATCGTTCCGTCGAAGTGACGTATTTATTTTCTCCCGGGCGTGAACCGATGGCCGAGCGGTATCGTGCGTGCGTTCCCGCCATGTTTCAATACTTTTACGAATGGATAGGAGAATATCCTTATCCGAATTTTACCATTGTGGATGTGCCTTTGGGAGAAGAACTGGCGTCGGGCGGCATGGAATATCCGACATTAGTGACGACCGGATCTTATTTCGGGCCGTATTGGATGAACCGGCTGTTCCGCCATTCGTTTTTAGAAGTCGTGACATTTCATGAATTCGCACATAACTATTTTCAAAGCATGCTGGCCTCGAATGAATTCGAAGAGCCGTGGCTCGATGAAGGATTTGCGTCGTATATCGAACACCGTGCGCTTGAGCGATATTTTAATGCACCGGGAAAAATCGGTTCGATGTTTAATATGTGGGGTGCAACGTATACGTCGATGGACTATCACCGTTCGAGCTATCTCAGGCATCCTGATGGCGGCACGGTCGCCGGAAAATCATGGACGATTCCGAGGGGTTTTTATCAAACGGCCTTTTACAGCAAACCGGTTTTAATCCTGACGACACTCGAACGTTATCTCGGACAGGCAACGATGGACAAAATTTTATCGACGTACTTTCAGCGCTGGCGTTTCAAACATCCCAAAACGCAGGATTTCATAGACGTGGTTCACGATGTTTCCGGACGCGACATGCAATGGTTTTTTGATCAGTTTATTTATACCGCCAAGATCGTCGATTACGAAGTGGCCGATATAGCCAGTGAACCGGCCAATGCCTCCGGATGGATTCATAGCGTGGTGAGTGTGCGTAATAACGGCGAAGCCGTCATGCCTGTTTCAATTTGTTTTCGCTTTGAAAACGGCGATTCACTGATAACCGAATGGGATGGAAAAGAAAGTGAGCGAAAATTTGAATTTCATGCGTCTTCAAAAATCGTTTCGTGTCGGATTGATCCCGAAAAAATCAACGTGATGGATACGCGTTGGAGTAATAATTTTTTATCGGTAGAATCTTTTTATGCCGGGATTACCCGGTACACGTTGAGGTTTCAGTATTGGATGCAATCTTTATTAATGAATTTAGCGGCGTTTATTTGAGGAAGAAATGATGATCGATCTATGGCGCTCGAGTTGGAAAAAAATCAGGTGGTATCGAGGCGTAGTGATACTACTGTGGGTTTCGACATGGGTATTTTCCTTTCCGGTTTTTATCTACATGCAAGCGTCTCTTAGCCGTTTAGCAAAAACGAATGTTCCTGCGGAATGGCTCCAATCGTTTGTTTTCACTTACCTGACTGAATTTATTTCCGATGATCCTGCCTTTCTCGGGTTACTATTTGCATGGGTACTGTTTTTGTCGGTCATGTATTTCCTGATCAATATTTTTCTGACCGGCGGCATTATTGGCGTGGTGACCCATTCAAATCCGGGCGGGAATACGCCATTTGAATGGTCATTCTTTTGGGCGAGCGCAAAAAAATTTATGCTTCGGTTTTTTCTGCTATCTCTGGTAACAGGCGCCATGATGTTAATTCCGATGGCGTTGATGGCATTTGGAACTCCGGGTATCGTGTTGACGCTGTTGGCGTGGTTCTTTTGGGTCATGGTGTCGGATATGAGCAAAATCAGGATCGCCTCATTGGATATCGGATTAGCACGAAGCTTTTTCGACGCGATTCGGTTGGTCATTAAAAATCTTTTTCCGTTACTCGGATTATATTGCCTCAACCTTATTCCTTTATTAGCAATATTTGTGGTATGGTGGTGGGTGGATGCTATGATCAATGCAAATTCAGCTGTGAAAATGGCAATAATTTATGGCAGTCATCAGTTGCTTATCATCATGCGTGCTGTGGTGCGAATTCAAATTTTCGACATGCTTGCTATTTTCCATAAATTGAAGTGTCATAAACCGGAAATTTCGCTGGTTGAGGGTGAAACTACTCTTAAAGTGCATAAAATCACAAGCTGATTCTCCATGGATGTAAATGCTTGAAAAACCCGCAATTTTAGAGGGTTTTTCTATCAAAAAAACGTTTGACAATTCATCTTCTTTTCAATATATTTCGGTGCTTTTTTTGTGAATTCAGTAAATTCAAGAGTTTAATAAAAAAAACGGTTAAAAATCAGGTAATAAAGCTTCTTAAGTTCGGCAGACGAACTGAGTGTGGGGTGACATAACTTGCTGCAAAGTGCAAAAAAATCATCTCCGAAATATGTAACCCTGCTGGTGATGTTCGACCAAAGTTCGAATCCGAAAAGTTTTCGGATGAAGGTCAGCCGGATCAAATGGTTAACCGTTTTTTTTGCAGCAGTTTTCTTGGTTCTGATCGGTTCTTTGATATATTATTACGCGCACGCGTACAAGGTTTTCTATTATGACGATCTGCAGACGCAATACGATCAATTGGCTTCGGATAATTTGCGTATCAAATCGATTGAAAAAGAATACCGGCGTGTAAAACAGGAAAATGAAAAAATCCGCAGGGTATTCGGTTTGCTCGGTCAGTTGGAAAGTGATAGCGGCGTTGCGGCGCGTGAAAAACATGATAATATATTCAGCGCGTTACCGGCCATGAGTGCGCCGACTGATGATCCGATTGAATCCAAAAACGTTACGGCGTCGGATCAGGAAAGAATATGGATTCCGGATTATATGGTTTCATCCCGAGTCGTTCCATCGCTGATGCCGGTTAACAGCAATTTCATCGCGCGCGGATATAAAGAGATCAGTGAAAACCAGAAAGCGCCGCATTACGGCATCGACATCGTCGCGGAAGAAGGCGCTTTAGTCAAAGCAACAGCGGACGGCTGGATCATGTTTGCGGACTGGTTGACCGATTACGGCAACACGATTATTATGTATCACGGTTACGGATATTTTTCGGTGTATAAACATTTGAAGCATATTTTAAGCCGTGAAGGATTAGCTGTAAAATTAGGCGACCCGATCGGGACCGTTGGGAAAACGGGGTTAATGGCGACGGGCACGCACCTGCACTTTGAAATTTGGAAAGACGGCATCGCGCAAGATCCGGGCGAATTTTTGCCGCAAATCCGCGAGGCTTTGGCGGCGTCCCATATGGACAGTTTAACCATCAAACCATAGTAAAGGCGTTATATGGCCTTTGGCAGCAAAGACAACCCTCAAGAAACCCCTACCGGTTCAGGATTGAATTTAATCGGCCGCGGCACGTCCATTACCGGCACGATTCAATCGGCTTCGAGTATTCGCATCGAAGGCGAGATCAAAGGACAGGTGATCTGTCATGATCTGGTCACGGTAGGCGGAACGGGTGTTATCGAAGGCGATGTAACGGCCAAAAATGTGGTGATCGGCGGCAAAGTGATCGGCAACCTTGTCGTGCAGGAAAAGTTAGTGCTGGAAGCCAAATCCATTGTCACCGGCGACATCAAAGCCCGGCGGCTTGTGATCGACGAAGGCGCAACTTTCGACGGTCAATGTGC
>JABWBZ010000298.1 GCA_013359335.1 bacterium | reverse complement strand
CCATGTTGAATATCTATATTTCAAATTAAGCTTTTTGATACCATCTTGAAGATTTTGGATAATTCCCTTCAATCCGATGTTAGGTAACGTAATACTTTTTTTTGGATTATTTAAAGAATGCTTTGCAAAATATTCTTGGCTACGCGCGTGTAAATAAACGTGTGAAAGTAAAAAAAAATTTAGAACGCTTCTAAACGGCAATAATTTAGAAATTAAATCAAGAGGAAGGCCATCAATATAAATTCGAAGAAGTTGGCTTAACCGAATATCGCACTGGCTCATTGTGGCTAAGGGAGCAACGAAGTGCTGGCAAAACTGTCTATAAGCAACCCAAGGTTGCCGCTTTTCATATTTTGTAAATGACAATGTATCGATAAGAACAGGTTTTCCTTTTTTAAATTGTATGTTATATGCACTTGCATCTTTTAGAATCATGCTATATTCTAGTGCAATCTCCATAATACGTAATAAGCAAAGTGCCGCATCCTTAAATTGACTAAAACACCATTCATATGGATACGAAATAAACTCAATTTCTTCAGGCTGAATCACCTTATAAGCGTTACAAGAAACCTTCATACTAATTGGACACTCCTCATGCGGAATAAGTAATCCTTCTTTTACTAAGGACTCATAGAGGCCCGAACAAACAAGCAGTTCATAGTTTTCGCGATAGGTAACATTAATTTGTCGGTATATTCTACCTTCTTTGACAAAAACAAACCCATCTGGATCTCTAAATGAACTTGCTTCTTCTATAGAATCCATTATTGCGCTTATTTTTTTGAAAAAAAATGTAGAAAGAAATACTTTATTTTTGCCCAAAACAATTTAATTAGATATAGCCCCCCCAGTAGAAAACTAATAATTAATTGAAAAATAAAGTTGCCAGCCCCCGGATCTACATAAGCAAATGCGGGCGTCACCCATATAAAAAACAATAAAAGTAACGCAAAAAATAAGGCACAGATCATACTAACACAATCCTTGCAAGATGTTTCTTAATTTTTCAACTGATTCTTTGCATAACTCCGGATATATCGGCAAAGCTAGCGATTGGCTAGCGGCAGAATTCGAATTGGCAAACTCGTTTTGCTCGGCCCTTAAATACTCAAAACACTCTTGCTTATGCAGAGGCACAGGATAATACACTTCACAACCGACACCATTTTCTAATAAATGCTTTTTGAGTTCATCGCGTTTTTCAATCCGGATCACATATTGATTATAAATGTGATGGTTTGGATGGCCGCTGTTTTTGTATACGGCTTTTGGTAACAATACTTTATTTTTTTTATCAAATGCCATCTTGCCTTCTTCTTCAGCCAAACCGGCTTCAATAAACAATTTCGTAAATAATGTCGCATTTTCACGGCGTTTAGCTGACCATTGATCGAGATATTTTAATTTTACATTTAACACTGCTGCTTGAAGCGCATCAATACGGAAATTGCCACCAATATACTTGTGATAATATTTCGGTTTGGCGCCGTGCACTCTCAAAATCTGCAATTTCTCTGCAAGAATATCATCGTTGGTCGTAACTAAACCGGCATCGCCAAATGCGCCGAGATTTTTGCTCGGGAAGAAAGAAAAACATCCGATGTCACCGATGGTACCGACTTTTCTTCCATCTTTATATTGCGTACCGATCGCCTGTGCCGCGTCTTCCACAACTTTTAAATTAAATTCTTTCGCAATGGCCATCACTTCCGTCATCGCGGCGCTCTGGCCAAAAAGATGCACCGGCATGATGGCTTTGGTTTTTTTTGTAATTTTCGATCGAATTTTTGCAGAATCGATATTAAACGTTACTGGATCAATGTCGACAAACACCGGCACGGCATGTAAACGCGCCACTACTCCGGCCGTGGCAAAAAAAGAATAATCAGGCACAATGACTTCATCACCCGGTTGAATATCCAAAGCCATGAGCGCCACCAATAAAGCGTCCGTTCCCGAAGAAACCCCGATCGCGTGTTTGCATCCTAAATATTGACATAGCGACGTTTCCAGTTGCTCGACTTCCGGGCCAAGAATAAAATGCTGCGACTCGATCACGCGGAAAACCGCTTCATCGATTTCATTTTTAATGGACTTGTATTGTGCTTTCAGATCGAGTAACGGAACTTCCATTTATTCTATCTCCATGACGAAATTGTTTTTCAATTGGTATTTTTTTTTCGAACGCTCGCAGTATGCCTGACCTTCTTTATCAAAATTCAACCTCTGTCCTGCCTCACTCATCCAGCCAACAATCCTCCCCGGATTACCAACTACCAGCGCAAAATCGGGAACATCTTTCGTTACCACTGCGCCCGCGCCGATCATGGCATGCCGGCCTATGGTATGTCCGCAAACAATCGTACAATTGGCTCCCAGCGATGCGCCCTCTTTGACGAGAGTCTTGACGTAAAATTGCGATCCCACCTGAGGGTATTTACATCGCGGATTCAGGATATTCGTAAATACCATCGACGGCCCGCAAAATACATAATCTTCTAATTCCACGCCTTCGTATATCGATACATTATTTTGAATCTTACAAAAACTTCCTATCCGAACATTATTACCCACGTTCACATTTTGTCCAAGAATGCATTTTTTACCAATTTTTGCTCCCGATTGAACATGCGTAAAATGCCAGATTTTCGTTCCTTCGCCAATGTCGACATTATCGTCTACAACTGCGTGTGGATTGATATAACAATTTTTATCAGATATGGCCATCAGTTGTTCTTAATCGTAAAATACACTAAAATTATAGTCGATGTAATGGCCGCCAATTGCCCGACAACAGACAGCGTATCCCTAAATATTTTCCATCCATCTCTCGGATCACGTTCAGGAATAAATATGACATCGCCGTCTTCGACGGCATCACTATTGTCGGCATCTTCCCACCGTTGAGCCAAAGCTTTGATGATCTTCACGTCGCCACGTTTGGCATACTCTTTATAACCGCCAGCTTTTTGAATATAATATTTGTAATTTCTATTGGGCTCCCAATCCACGATACCTGGAAACAACGCTCCGCCCACAATCGTAACGGTTTTTTTAATGGAGGGCACGTACAGTGAATCGTTGTGCTTCACAAGAATATCATAATTTGGATCGACTTTGCCGTTAGCCAGTAATTTTTTAAAATCAGTCTGAACCGTCGGAAATGTTTCCCGCGTCTTTGCTTTGAAATACGCTTTTTCAATTTCGTTCATGTCCTGAATCGGCGTCAATTTCAAACGTTCAAACTCTTTATCCGATCCTTCGGCATATTTATCACGATAAAGCTGAATCCTTTCAATCGAAGCAAATCCTGTAAATCCTCCGGCGGCGGCAATGACTTCAGTAATCAGGGTTTTTCCTTCAATAATCGGATAGGTTCCCGGGTGCTTCACTTCACCAAATATAGCCATGGTCGCCTTGGGATGAAAGAGCGACTGTTTTTTCACAAAAATTCTGTCATCAGGCAAAATGCGCATGTCTTTGACCGTATCACCATTCATAATTTCTTTGAGCGGCAAAATGTAACTTAAAGTTGCACGCCCTGTATCGCTTTTAAAACGCACCAATTCTACTTCCCTTAAATCGGCGCCAAATTCAAGTCCGCCGCTCAATTCAATAAGATCGGAAATCCGCTCGCCTTGAACGTATTCATAGACTGCAGGAATATTGACTCCGCCATACACACCAACCCACGCCATCACCGGCGGCACATAAATGACGTCCCCGTTTGACAAAGAGGGGTCACAATCAACATTACCTATATTATTGCGGCGAATGAGATCGGCGCGAACAATCGTACCGTCTTTTCTTCTTAATTGTATATTGCGCTGCGACGATTTCAGAGAATCTGCAAAACCGCCTGCTTGCCGGATGGCTTCCGAAACGCGGTCAACCGATGAGACGATTACCGATTGATTCAGCCGTGTCAAACCGGTTACGTTGACTTTGAAAGTGCGGATGGCAAGCAAATTAATCGACACATCGGTATTAACATAAACTTTCGTAATCTCCGTTTTCATCCTGGCCTTTGCCTGAGCCA
>JABWBZ010000028.1 GCA_013359335.1 bacterium | reverse complement strand
GCGAGAGGCTGTCGATCAGCCCCGGATCAGTCATAACTGGCTGCCGGACCAATTGTGGGCGGAGCGGGGATTGGACGCTTCCATCATCGATGGTTTGGAAAAACGAGGCCATACAATTATTTGGAAAAAATTTATCGGTGACGCTCACTCGATTATGGTCGATCCGGTGACGGGTAAATATTACGGCGAAGCCGATGCGCGCCGGAATGGCGCTGCATTGGGTTATTAATCCATTCAAGGTATGTAAAAGATTCATTAAAAAAAGCTTGCTTTAAAGCCACTGAATAAAATATATTATCGCACATATCTGGTTTTTGGCACATCTTGATCCGATTCCCATAGACCCGATTCTTAAATAGCGGATTGTATTTTAGTTAATTGATATACCATGTAAAGAGGAAAGTCAATGAGAGTATTTATTTTGTTTTTAGTATCATTATGTTTCAGCGGGCAAATCTTTGCCCAGGAAGCGGTAGACGTCGATGAAAAGACGCACGTCGAAATGATTCTAAAAAGCCTATCGTATGACAACAAATTGACCGGTGGAACGGTTCTGGTCGTTTCCAGAAGATCGAGCAACCAAAATCTGGCCAACGTTGTCAAAAATCTATCCGGCAAAACTGTCAAAAAATATCCTATCGAGTTGTTCGAATTAGCCTACAATGAAGAAGCGCTGAACTCGCTGATGGCCAATAACATTGGCATCAATCTGATCTATTTGTGCAATGACCTCTCGACTGATCAGTTGTCTTTTATCAGTAAGATTTGCGATCAACATAAAATTCTCAGCGCAACCGGCGTGTCAAAATTCGTGATGGATGGGTATGCGTGCCTTTCGGTGATCAACGAGAATAACAAACCGAAGCTGATTTTCAATATGGGAAAGATGAAACAGGAAGAACGCCAGTTTTCAGCGTCGTATCTGAAGGTGTGTAAATTAGTCGAAACGAATAATTGATCTTAAAAAAATTATTCTGAATTAAAAAGCTGTCACGATGTGGCGGCTTTTTTTATGTACTATCTTTTGAATAACCACAGTATCAGCGACAAAATCACGCTGATCAATAGACTGGTTGCGATAGGAAAATAAAACGACCAGTTTTCTTTTTTGATGTGAATATCGCCGGGTAATCGTCCAAGCCAAGGGATTTTATCGGAGAATATCAGAGCCATTCCGATCAGAATAATAAGAATGCCAACGCCGATGAGGGTTTTTCCAAAAATATTGAAATCGCCGGGCATGTTGAAATTGGATGGTTACAATCTTTCCACAACGCGTTTCATAATCAGTGTCATCTTGGGCTCGGCTTCGCCGGCAGTTTTGATAATTTTTTGAATGTCCACCGGTTTCAATGAATCGGGAAAGCATTCGTCGGTGACGATTGAAAATCCCAGCGAAGGAATGCCCATATGATTGGCGACGATGACTTCTGGTACGGTGGACATGCCGACGACGTCGGCGCCGATCTGGCGGAGGAAGCGGTATTCCGCTCGCGTCTCAAGATTCGGTCCCATGACGGCGACGTACACGCCTTTTTGAACTTTGATTTTTTCATCCAGCGCAATTTGTTCCGCCAGCGCAATCAATTTACGCGAGTAGGGTTCGCTCATGTCGGGAAATCGAGGGCCGAGCGTGTCTTCATTTTTGCCACGCAACGGATTGTCGCCGAGTAAATTAATATGATCGTCCATGATCATAATATCGCCCGGCAGGTATTGCGGATTCATTCCGCCGCAGGCATTGGAGACGAGCAAAGTTTTGATGCCAAGAAACTTCATCACGCGTACCGGGAAAGTGATTTGCTGCATCGTATAGCCTTCGTAGAAATGAAACCGGCCCTGCATCGCAACGACATTTTTGCCGCCTAATTTTCCAAAAATTAATTTTCCTGCGTGACTTTCCACCGTTGATACCGGGAAGTGCGGGATTTCCTGATACGGAATTTCTTTTTCGATTTGGATATCTTTGACCAATGCGCCTAAGCCGGTGCCGAGTATAATCCCGACGGACGGTTCGGTTTTGGTTTTCGTATGAATAAATTGAACGGCTTCATTAATCGACTGCAGCAATTCGCTCATGCATTACTCCGGTTTATGTTTTTTCTTTTCAAGCTCGGAATGAATTTCATTGATAATATCTTCCGCCTTTTTCGATGCGTCGTCACCCAACATAGCGCGCAGATCGGCTTTGCGGAACATCGAGGTTGCATTGCGGTTGAGCTTTTCGAGGTCATCCAGTACTTTTTTCTTTTTTTCTTCCAATTCTTCGCCGGAGCGGTTCAGCGATTCGATCGCGTTGGCCAGTTCGTCCGGGATATCGTCGATCTGGATGCCGGATAGAAATTCCCGAATGCCTTCGTTCTGGGTTTGTTCCGTATCCGTTTTTTTCGGGACGGCGATGCTGTTGATGTCAATTTCTTCAGTTGAATGCGAAGGTTTTTTCGTCAATGATTCAGGCGCTTTTGTGCCAACGGTTGTGACAGGCATGGTCGGAGCAATGTCATCCGCTTTTTCATCGACAATTTCCAGAACGGCTAATTGGGATAATAAATATTCTTTCAGTTGTCTTGCCGTTTTGGATTTTTGTTCTTTTAAATATCTCAAATCGTTTTCAAGGTCGGCCGCTTTCTGACGCGCAGTTTCCAGGATTTTCGACGCCTCGGTTTGGGCATTTTGCAAGGCCACTTCGCTGTCAATTTTAGCATCCATCAAACGATCGACTTTGAGCAGATCGTTTTTGTATTCGCGGATGGTTTTTTCCTGTTCTGCGACCAATTGGCGCAGTTTCTCGATGTCTTCGGAGGATTGTTTGATGCGCTGGTGCAACGATTTATTTTCGCGGTCGAGTTCGCCATAATTTTCTGCAACCACTTCGAGAAAAGCGTTCACTTCCTCGGCGCTGTATCCGCGCATCGCCCGGCGAAATTCCTGGTGCGTAATGTCTTCGGGAGTCAGTTTCAATTTTTCTCCTCCAATTTAGGCGCAGCCGAACCGCGTTTGCGTTTTCCGAAAATGGCCGTGCCGATCCGGATCATGGTGGCGCCTTCCTCGATCGCCGTTTCAAAATCGTGCGTCATGCCCATGGAGAGGTCGCGCATGTCGACATTCGGAATTTTTTGATCGGCGATGAAGTCGCGTAATTCGCGCAGCCTCTTGAAAAATAAACGAACTTTATCCGGATCGCCCGACGTCGACGCTGTCAACGCTCCGATGGTCATCAGGCCGGTGATTTTTACGTTCTTAAATTCAGCTACTTGTTTGACGAGCTTCAACGTTTCGTCCGGATCGATGCCGTACTTGCTTTTCTCGCGGGACGTATTCACCTGAATCAATATTGGCATGACGCGGTCTTTGGTGTAGGCGCGTTTATCGATTTCCGTTGCCAGGCGGACGGAATCGACGGAATGAATCACATCGAAAATTTCAACGGCCTGCCGGACTTTATTGGTCTGAAGGTGTCCGATCAGGTGGCGCGTAATCGGGCCCGTCACTTTGGCGGAATCGATAAGAGGAAATTTCTCCTTGGCTTCCTGAATTTTATTTTCTCCGAAGTTCGTCAGGCCTGCGGCGAATGCCTCATGAAGGTAATTCACAGGATGGGTTTTGGTCACGGCGATGATCCGGATATCTTCCGTTTTTCGCCCGCATCGCGCCGCGGCTTCGGCCACACGACGCCGTAATTCGCCAATACGTTCTGCAATGGTCAGCTCTTTTTTTAATTCCGGCATAAACATTCCTTAAAAATTCGATGAAGATTCAGATTTCCAGCGAGCGGCCGAAACCGTAACGCAGACGCGCTTCGGGATCGGTTTCTAATTTGATGCGTTGAATTCCGGCAATGGCTTTTTGCAAATACGTCCGGATGATGTTATCACCGATGTAGATGATGGAAAGAATCATTTTTTCATGGGCAAAATCGAAGCCGACGCTGCTGAAAGTAATTTTTTTGATGTATTTGCTCAACGGTTGATTATTTTCCAACGCAGCCAATTTTCCGGACAAAGCCTGGGTAATGTGAAAACGCTGGTTGAAAAGCAGATACGGTTCGCCCGGTTTTGAAAAACGAAACTCGCCGTCTTCAATGGCTTCGCTCAAACGGTGCGCGCCTTCGGTGATGATCGTGGAAATGCCGCTCCCGTCGGTGGTAAAAATTTTCGGCGAACCGTTTTTATCGGATAAAATCAGTCCGATACAATTATAATCCTGAATCAGTTTTTTAAAAAATAACTCGATGGCAACGTGCGGCACTTCGCTCCGGTGTCGGCGCGATTCGAAAATTTCAATAATTCGCAGAATGTCTTCACGCGTCTTTCGCGTCGCGCATTTGAGATTGATATTCTGACATCCTTCATTAAGGCAGGATTCGATCGGTTCCGAACATCCGACGCGTTCTTTGTAATCCATCAGGTTTTCAAGCCTATTGCGGATCGTTTTTTCATCCGCTTTCATATTCAATCGTTCCCGGCAGAATTTCACTCCGGCTGAAAGCAACGATGCCAGAAGTCCGGACAATTGCTCATAGTGTAACGTTTCGAGCAAAATCGGAAATTCTTTCGGAACGTGGATGTGATCGAGGATGGCTTTGATTTCGTGCGGCTTGAATAATGCAGGATCCAACCCGACATCTAACAAGGCTTCCGATTTGTCCGATGGTTGATTCGTAACTGCCTCTGGCGCCATTGTATCCATGTTGCCGGGTAATTTCACCATAAAACCTGCTAGACGAATGATTTTCGTGAATTTACATCCGATAGGATTTCTGCAATTCGTGACCAATATATTTTCTTAGCCTTTCAAAATCAATGAAAATATCCCTCACTGTTTAAGGAATGAGAAATAAGTATTGCTATAGTACATAGAATTTCTTATTATTTTTTGCACCAAATTCAATAATAATAGTCATTCATATTCTTTATATTTATACGTAAAAGGGTGAAGCTATGCGAAATCTTCATTTTCTCATTGTCCCTGCTTTGCTGCTTGTTATGGTTTCATCGGCTAGGGCTCAATATTCGGTCAAAGTCGAACCGGATACGATTTTAGCGGGCGAAGAGCAGGCTAAAATTACGGTGAGCACTGATAAAACCAATTTGAATTTGAATTGTGTTGCGCGTAAAGGCGGCGGCAATTTCAGCGATTTTAAATTAGTGGCGACCGGAAGCGGGCAAGTCAATCAGGCAACTTTTGAAACGCCATTTCCGGGCGAAGTTCAGATCGAAGTTCTGGACGGCAAATTTAACAAAATCGGCGTCGGCGACGTGACGGTCGTTGCGCCTATCGTCGAGATTATGGAGCAGGAATCGCTGGATCGTTTTGACGGACGTTCCAAAAGCATGCCGCTGATGGTGCGCGTGGTTGATCACCGCGGGCAATTTGTCAAAACCGCTAAATTGACCTGCAAAATTTCAGAGATCGTCAATAAAAAAACTGTAGCCAGTTCAGCTAAAGTCACCGATTTCGTTCTGCGCGATACGTATTATGAAGCGGCCATTACCGGGCTGAAAGATGCTTCATACAAAGTCGAGGTTACTGACGTGAATCATGTCGAGGCCTTTGACAAAGCGGATAATCCCGATAATGCTCATCCTTCGGCTGTCATTGAAGGGCTGAATATTACGATTGAATGATCGTTCTTTGCCACACGATAGAACCCCGTATTGATCCCTGCTTGCCGTGGAAGGGTTTAATACGGGGTTAAAATTTTTACACTGATGAAAAAAATTCTGATCTACGGCTGGCTGGTTTTACAATGGGGCTGCGCCAGCCAGGCTCCGCCGAGCGGCGGTCCTGAGGACAAAACCGCTCCGGAAATTCTTGCGACATTGCCTGGACATGACTCTACGCGCGTCGGTCGTTCAACAGCCGTTGCTATTAATTTTTCAGAGCGAATGAATAAACTCTCGACGGAAAAAGCGGTTTTTATTTCACCGACCCCGGCTGGCGATCTTGATTTTTCGTGGAGTAAGAATACATTATTCATTACGTTGCCCGATTCTTTGGATGAAGACGTGACCTGCGTCGTGACGATCGGGACGGACGCCAAAGACATTCACGATAATGCGCTGAAAACATCGCACAGTTTTGCTTTTACGACCGGCGATAGCATTGATCGTGGCGAGATAAGCGGGCGCGTGATTTCGGAAACGACCAAAGGTGTTTCGATTTGGGCGTACCGGCTTCGTCCCGCCGGCAGTTTGCTGCCTATAGACGACAGCGTCGTTTATAAAAAGCGCGCGGATTACATCACGCAGGCCGGCGCCGACGGCACGTACCGTTTATCCTATCTCGCGCCCGGCTATTATCGTGTATTTGCCGTAGCCGATCTGGACGCGGATTTTGTCTACAGCGTAGCGGCGGATGCGATCGGGATTCCTTCCGAAGATGTGGAACTGGCGTCCGCGCGATCGGCTTTTGCCGGCATGGATTTTATGATGACCGCGGAGGACAGCAGCCGGTTTGATTTTCTGTCGGTGACGTCGATCAATCCTAGAACGACGCTGGCGGGATTGACCAAACCTTTGTCGCGTCGTTATTTTGAAAACCGGGATTCCTTCGACGACATCAAAAATCATCTCGAATTGATCGACAGCGCCGACGCAAAAACTATTCCGATCAAAGACGCGTATGTGAATACGCTGAACCAAATCGAAATCAAAATTCTGACCGAGCCTTTAGATGTTCGCCGGCGATATATTTTAAAAGTTCATTCGCTGTATTCGTCAATGGGCGACACATTGACTGCCGGAAAACAAGCCTTCGAGGTGTATCAAGGCGACTCCGTACGTGCGACGATTGAATTGGCTCAGCCCAAAGAAATAAATTCGATAGTTTTGCCTGACGATTATTTTGCGTTTCGCTTTGACAAAGGCGTGACGAGAGAGCGTTTTGAGCAATTGTTGTTTTTGCTCGACAGTTCCGGCCAGAAAACATCCGGTACGTTTACATGGTGGAATTCAAGTTACGTGGAATTTCGCCCGTCGAAAATTTTAGCCAGTCAGATGGCGTACCGTTTAAAACTTAATGCCGATTCTTTGCGCGATTGGGAAGGAGTCATGCTAAGCGATACAGCTATGGTCTTTCCATTTGTAACGTTCAAACATGACAGTCTTGGCGTGATTACCGGACAGGTTTTCGATAAGGATTCTACTGAATCGCGATATATTATTATGTGCCGCAGTTTTGGGAAAGGACGAAATTATTCCATAACGCTTGAAAAAGCGGGCGCTTATTCGATTCCATATATTGTGCCGGGAAAATATAATATTTTAGGTTATCGCGATTCCGACCGGAATGAACAGTATTCTTTCGGAAAAATTTCTCCGATCCGATTTGCAGAGAGTTTCACGGCGTATGCCGATACGGTTTCTGTCCGGCCTAATTGGGAAACGGCGAATATTCATCTTCGTTTTAAAAAATAGCATAGGAGGATGACATGAAAGCGATTTATTACCTTTACCAGGAAAGTAACGGCAAAAACATTCGGATCGAAGAAGGCCAGGAAGTCACCATTGGCCGGGCTTTTGATAATACCGTTTCGGTCGATGACGCCTCGGTGTCAAGGCATCACGCGGCTATCCGATGGAAAAAAGGTATGATGTATTTGACCGATATGAACAGTACCAACGGCACGTGGGTCAACGGTGAAAAGCTGACGGATAATTATTTTTATGAATTGAACTACCTCGATGAGGTGAAAATCGGTAATATTGGCTTTAAAATTTTAGATGAAGAATCCGTCATCAGCAAAAATTTCAACGCCGCCCGGATGCCCGGTAAGACCATGGTCATCGACGCGGAAAAAATCAAACGTTCATTTAACAAAAACGATTTCGAAAAAAACGATTAACACAGGAGGGTTAGTATGCGTATAGTTTCCGGCTTGCTTTGTTTTGCTTTACTTATCGGATGTTCGTCAAAAACTACGATCGTCGACGACCGGACGGTTAAAACCGATTCGTCGTCGGTCAAAGAAAACACGATCACCGGAACACATACGCACCAGCCCAAAGCCGATTCCGTCAAAATAGGTGAAATCAAAAAAGACGAACCGGTCAAAAAAGAAGTTATAGACCTGGCGGCGCTGCGGCAACAGGGGCTTGAATTGTACACGGCGGAAAAATACGAAGAAGCTTACCCGATCTGGCTGAAAATTGCCGAAAACGCGAACGGCCAAAACGAGATTCTTACGGAAGCGCATTACGTTTTGGGAAATTTATTTTTTCATAAAGCGGAATACGTCAAAGCCGAGATCGAATTGAAGCAGGCAATTCAAGGGCGTCCTGATTTTGTTGACGCGCATCAGGATCTGGGTTTGGTTTTTTTTGTGAAAGGCGATTATGACAAAGCATTGAAGTCGTTTACACGTGTTTTGGAAATTTTGCCAGGCGACTCGGAGGCGACGTATTGGGTCAATTATACGCACGGCTCGAAAGCGTTTGAAGAAGGATTGGAGAATTTCAATCTGAATTGGTTCGATAAATCGATCGAGCAATTCAAAGCCGCGTTGACTTACCTTGGCAACGATACGTCGGTTAATTATAAACTTTACTATTTTCTTGGCAAAGCGTACAGCGAGAAATTAGAATACGATCAGGCATTGACGGCACTCAATCAATGCATTGCCATTAAACCTAATTTGCCTGAAGCGTACACGGAGGTCGGAACGATTCATCTTGCCCGCCGCGATTTCAATAAAGCCATCGCCCTCAACGAGCGCTCCATCAAAGCCGATCCGAATTATGCCAAAGCTTACAACAATCTCGGGTATATTTATTTTACAATGGCGAATAATTTTGCCGTGAATAAGGATAAAAATCAGGCCGACGAATATTACAAAAAATCGGTTGTGTTATTCGAAAAAGCGCTTGGCCTCGATCCAGACATGGCCGGCGCGCAGGTTAACATGGATCACGTCAAAAAAATTCTCAGCGGCGAGCGCAATGTCGCGGCGTACACGATGCTGCAACAGGCCGTTAAGAATGAAAATAACGCCGAAAAAATCCGCCAGTATCAGCGCATCATTGCCGAAGATCCGACGTACGACGATGCTTACAATAATCTTGCCGTCGCGTATTTCTATGAAGGCAAGGTCGATTCCGCGTTAAGCGTGCTGGAGAAGGCGATTGAAATCAATCCTTATAATCCGCAGGCTCACAACAATATCGGGTATATGCTGGGCACGGCGCATAAATTCGAAGACGCGCTCCGGCATCTTTTTATTGCCATTCAGATCAAACGTGATTATCTTGACGCGTACGTGAATCTCGGCTATGTGTACATGTGGAAGCAGGATTTCGTCAGTGCGCGTAAAATCTGGCTGCAATTGCTCAAAATCGATCCGAACAACAAAGAAGCGCGCAAAGGTTTCAGCGAGCTCGAAAAACGCGAACAGATGGCCAAAGCCGGTGAAACGAACACCGTCATCGAAGTACATGATGACGCCAGCGACAGCGATTCCAATAAGAACTAAGCCGGAAATTTGCCGATGATTTATGCCGTAATTATGGCCGGCGGCACGGGGACGCGGTTCTGGCCGCGCAGCCGCACTACGACCCCTAAACAATTGCTCAATATTTTCGATCACGAAACGATGATTCAGAAAACGGTCGCCCGCGTCGGCGGATTCGCTCCGTCCGAACGTGTAATGATCGTGACCAATGCGCTGCAACAAGACGGCGTTCAGAAGCAACTGCCGTCGTTGCCTTTACATAATATTCTGATCGAGCCGGTCGGGCGCAATACGGCGCCGTGTATCGGGCTGGCGGCCATTCATATTTTGAAAAACGATCCGGACGGCATCATGGCCGTGCTGGCGGCGGATCACCTCATTGAACCGAACGATAAATTTTGCGAGACAATCCGTTTTGCAGCTTCAGTTGCCGCCGATACCGGCGGACTCGTTACGATGGGCATGATTCCGTCGCGGCCTGAAACGGGTTACGGTTATATCCAATTTTTAGAAAATGATAAAATTCATCTGAATGGCCGCGAAGCTTATCGCGTCAAAACTTTCGCTGAGAAACCGAATTTTGCCACGGCACAACGTTTTCTCGACAGCGGCGATTTTTTGTGGAACAGCGGTATGTTCATCTGGAAAGCGTCCGTCATTCTGGAATTGATCGAAGAATTCTTGCCAGACCTGCACGACGGATTGATGGAAATTCGTGAGTCGATCGGGACGCCGGCGTATGACGAGACGTTGAATCGCGTATACCGCAGTGTCAAAGGCATTTCGATCGATTACGGCGTGATGGAAAAAGCCAAAAATGTTTTTGTCATCAAAGGCGATTTTACGTGGAATGACGTCGGCAGTTGGGAAGAAGTCTACCAACTTTCTCCGAAAGACGGCTCCGGCAATGTTGTAACGGGCAATACCATCGTACTCGATTCAGCTAATTCGCTGGTGCATTCAGGCAACAAAATGATTGCAACAGTAGGTGTTCAAAATCTGATCATTGTCGACACCGGTGATGCCGTATTGATCTGCGATCGCAGCCGCGCCCAGGACGTCAAAAAAATTGTCGAGGAATTGCAGCGGAAAGATTTGAAAGAACTCTTATAAATTATTTATTGAAATAATTTCTGAGTACCATTTTATGAAAAAAGAAAAAATTCTCGATCACCTGATCGAACTCGCCGAAAACCTTCATTTCAAGGTTCGTATAGAAAAAGGCGATTTTGCCGGCGGCACATGCACGAAAGAAGAAGAGAATCTCATTCTACTCAATAAACGGCACATGATCGATAAACGGATTAATATTCTCGCGCGTGAAATTGCGTCTTTCGATCTCGCGGCATTCGAAGTTCCTCCGGCGGTGATGAAAATCATCGACAGCGAACGTAAACGCGCGTCCGAAGTCGAACTTGAAATGAGCGAAAGCGAAGACGAATAAGTCTTGCCGAAACGAGTCCGATGGAACTCCATGAACGTCTTGTTCAAAAATTAGACAACCTTCCTAAAACCCCCGGCTGCTATCTTTTTAAAAATTCCGAATCGCAGGTCATTTACGTCGGCAAAGCAAAAATTCTGCGGAACCGCGTGCGGCAATATTTCCAGGATTCCAAGCGCGACGATCCGAAATTGCAGATGATGGTTTCGAAAATTCAGGACGTAGAAATCATCCAGACCGATTCGGAAATGGAAGCGCTGATTCTTGAGTCCAATCTTGTCAAGGAATACCGCCCGCGTTACAATATCGAACTCAAAGACGACAAAAGTTATCCCTACATCAAAGTGACGGATGAGCTTTTTCCAAGGATTTACGTGACGCGCGAAAAAGAACGAAGCGGAGGAAAATTTTTTGGACCGTACACCGATGTGAAGAATCTTAGGCAAACGCTCAAGACGCTTCACCGGATTTTTCCGATTCGAAGTTGTACGCATCATTTTACGTTCGACGTGATCGAAAGCCGCAAAGTCAAACTGTGCCTCGATTATTACATTCATAAATGCGAGGGGCCATGCCAGGGCATGGTGGAAGCGGCTTCGTACCAGAATATGATCCAACAGATGAAGCGCTTCCTCAACGGCAAAACGCGCGAATTAATTGCTCAACTCAAAGAAGAAATGAATTCGCTGGCGGATCGGATGAAATTTGAAGAAGCGGCCAAAATCCGTGATCGTATCCGCGATATTGAGATGTATACGGCCGGCCAAAAAATCGTTTTCCAGGATCTGACGGATAAAGACATTGCCGTGGTAGAAATCGAAGACGATGATGCGTGCGGCGTCGTATTTAAAATTCGCGACGGCAAAATGATCGGGAGACAGCATTTTTATTTCAGTCAGGTGCAGGGCAAACTGAAAGAAGAAGCGCTCGAAACGCTGATCAAAACGTATTATTTGCAAACGGATTTTATACCAAAAGAAATTTACCTTCCTTACGAACCGAGTGAAATGAGTACGTTGCAGGCATGGCTGTCTCAACAGGCTGGAACGGACGTCGAGTTCATCATTCCTAAAATCGGAGACAAGCAAAAATTAGTCGACATGTGCATGCGCAACGCGCGTTTGCTTTTGGGAGACTTGAAATTACAGCGCCTCAAAGCCAAAGAAGATTTTGTTCCACGCGTTTTGTTGAGTCTACAACGCGATCTCAATCTCAAACTCGCACCGCGCCGCATCGAATGTTTCGATAATTCCAATATTCAGGGAAGCGATCCGGTGGCTTCGATGGTGGTTTTCGCCGACGGAAAAGCCAAAAAAAGCGATTACAGGAAATTCAAAATCAAAACGGTGAACGGCCCGGACGATTTTGCCAGCATGCATGAAGTGGTGACAAGACGATATTTACGCGTGCTCGAAGAAGGGTTGGAATTTCCCGACCTGATCGTCGTCGATGGCGGCAAAGGCCAATTGTCGGCGGCCGTTGAAGCTTTGGAAGGCTTGGGTATTCGCGTGTCGAAGGCGGGTTCGGAAGGGCAAACGATTATCGGACTGGCCAAGAGAATGGAAGAAGTATTCATTCCGGAAATTGCCGACTCGATCATGATTCCGAAAACTTCGTCGTCGATTAAATTATTGCAGCAAGTGCGCGACGAAGCGCACCGTTTTGCGATCACGTTTCACCGCGCCCGCCGCGATAAACGAACGCTGGCGTCGGAATTGGATGAAATCGGCGGCATCGGCGAAAAGCGCAAACAAAATTTATTAACGCATTTCGGATCGGTAAAAAACATTGCCGCGGCCAGCCTTGAGGACATTCAATCGGTCGACGGCATTCCCGAGGGATTGGCGCGGAAAATTTACGAATATTTTTTAGACGAGGCAACCGGTGAAGACGACGAAAATTAGTTTTGCCTGAAGCTAAATTCTATTATATTCATCCACGGTTTTATTTTCATCCATTAAAACATTATTGAGGTGTATTTGAAGAGTGATTTTTTAGAAGCATTGGAATCGCGCGTACTGATTTGCGACGGCGCTATGGGCACCATGTTGTACGAGGCCGGTATTTCATTCGATCATTGTTTTGACGAGATCAATTTGTCGCATCCTGAAATTGTCAAAAAAATTCACGAAGCCTACATCGATGCCGGCGCCGATATTATCGAGACTAACACGTTCGGAGGCAATCGCCAGCGACTGGGTCATCATGGATTGGAAGAAAAACTGATCGAGATCAATCAAACCGCGGTACGGCTTGCCAAAGAAGTTGCCGGAAAAAAACACAAACAACTTGGAAAAAAAATATTTGTTGCGGGTTCGGTGGGGCCTTTGGGCAAGCCGCTGGAACCGATCGGGAAAATCACGCAGGAAGAAGCGCGGCAATATTTTGCGGAACAAATTTCCGTTCTCGCTGAAAACGAAGTGGACGTGATTTTGATTGAAACGATGTCCGATCTCAATGAAGCCAAAGCCGCGGTGCTGGCCGCGCGCTCGGTAACCGCTTTGCCGGTGATTGCCCAGATGAGTTTCAATGACGAAGGCAAAACCTTGATGGGTAATAAGCCTCTCGAAGTGGCCAAAGCGCTCAAAGATGCCGGCGCGAACGTGGTCGGCGCCAATTGTTCGGTCGGCCCGCAGATTTTGCTCGAAGTCATGGAGCGGATGTCGGCGACGGAAAATGTGCATTTTTCAGTGCAGCCCAACGCAGGATTGCCACGCTATGTCGGCGGACGTTATATCTATCTGGCGTCGCCCGATTATTTCGGAGAATATGCCAGGATGTTCGTAGCGGCGGGCGTAGGAATGATCGGCGGCTGCTGCGGTACGACGCCGGAACATATCCGCCAAATCCGGAAAAGCGTCGGTGAATCGAAACCGGTGCGCGAAAAGAAGATCCGGATAGCCGCCGATGTCGATGAATCGCCAAACGAAAAGTCGGTTGAAAAACTTTCATCGTCATCGCTTATTGAAAAATTCAAACAGAAAAAATTTGTCGTCAGCGTCGAACTGGATCCGCCCCGTGGGTTGAATTACGACAAAGTCATCGAGGGCGCTATTTTATGTAAAAAAAATAACGTCGATGCCGTGAACATCGCCGACAATCCGTTGGCGAAAGCCGGCATGACCCCGCTGGCGATGGCATCGCTCATCAAACAAAATATTCATATCGAAACGATTCTTCATTTTTCATGCCGCGATCGGAATTTGCTGGCGATGCAGTCGGAATTAATGAGCGCTCACGTGCTGAATATTCGCACCGTTCTGGCGATCACCGGCGATCCGCCGGTGGTGGGCGATTACCCGAATGCGACGGGCGTATTCGACGTCGATTCCATCGGCTTGTTGAAATTAATGACCAATTTAAATCAGGGAATCGATTTGGCAGGTAAATCTATCGGCTCGACGACCAATTTTTTCCGCGCGTGTGCGATCAATCCAACCGCGGTCGATATGACGCGTGAATTCGATCGTTACGAAGAAAAAATTGCCGGCGGCGCTGAATTTGCCATGTCGCAAGTGATGTATGATCTGAAAAAGCTGGAAGAATTTACTAAACGTTTTCGCGGGCGTATTCCGGTCATGCTGGGTATCATGCCACTGAAAAATGCGAAACACGCCAATTTCATGCATTTTGAAATTCCGGATATTAAAATTCCTGACGCGATCCGGGATCGTATGGCGAAAGCCGGCGACAAAGGCCAGGAAGAAGGCGTACGCATCGCCAAAGAATTTCTGAAAGAAGCTAAAGATATGGTGGATGGCACGTACGTCATGCCGCCGTTTAATAAATTCGAAATGGCGTTCGAAGTGCTTAGTGTTTTGTAAAATTGTATATGATTCTAGAACAAACAAAAATTTCAGTTGTCCGCCAACGGCCGGTTTTCATTAATGTTTTGCTCGCCGCGCGTCCGTTGCATTGGATAAAAAATATTTTTGTTTTTTCCGCGCTGGTGTTTTCGCTCAAGCTGTTTCAAGTCGACGCCGTTTTCGTGTCGTTATTAGTCTTTTTAATATTTTGTTTTGTTTCTTCCGCGGTTTACATGATCAACGATATCGCCGACCGCGATGAAGATCGTCGTCATCCTTCGAAGCGTACCCGTCCGATTACTTCCGGACAAATGAATACGAAACAGACGTTGGTTGCGGCGTGTATCTTTGGCTTGGCAGGAGTTACGCTTTCATTATTGGCTAATTTTTGGGTCGTGGCGCTGGCGAGCGGGTACATGTTGATGAATATTTTTTATTCGCTCATGCTCAAAAAAATCCTGATTCTTGACGTGATCATCATCGCGATGGGATTTGTTTTACGCGTTTTTGCAGGAGGATTTGCGCTGAATTATAAATTATCAAACTGGATTTTAATTTGTACATTTTTTCTATCCGCGTTAGTCGGTTTTTCAAAACGGCGTTATGAAATCACAGCGGATGGATCTTCCTTTCATGAAAACAAAGGTTACACGCCGTATCTGCTCGATTTGTTGATCATGGCTACGGCCGCATCGGTCATCAGTTCGTATGCCTTTTACGTGATGTCACGCGGCAATTGGCAGAACGGGCTAACGCTGTTGATAAGTATTGCCGTAGTTTTTTTCGGAGTGATCCGATACGTGTTGATTATTTATCGCAGCGAGGAGCAACTGGATCATACGAAGCTGATTTTAACTGATAAACCGTTGGTTGCATCCGTGTTGATTTGGATTGGTTTGCTCATTACGGAAATTTATGTAATCAATCCCCATTTGCAAATAATGCGATGATGCGTTCTATTCAAAAGATATTATTGATCAACCCGCCCGGTCCATTATACCAGCGCGGCGAAGACCGTTCGCAAGGCAACGTGTCCGAATCGTCGGCGACGTCCTTACGCGCGCCCAATGATTTGGCGTACATGGCGGCCATGTTGCGTCGCATCGGGATCACGCCGCTGATCAAAGATTATCCGGCTGAAAATTTGTCGTGGGAATCTTATGCCGCTGACTTAAAATCTTTTGATCCGGACGCCGTCGTCATGAGCATTACGAATGCGACGATTCTCGGTGATATGCGCGCTTTTAAATTGGCCAAAGATTTTAAACCGGAAATGGTTACCATCGCAAAAGGCGCGTTATTTTTTGCATGCGACTTAAAACAATTCCAACGCGATGAATTCGCGTCAATGGATTTTGCACTGGTTGGGGAATCGGAAACAATTATCAATGACGTTATTGAAGCGATACGTCATGCGCATCCGATCGAAAATCTTAGAGGAATTATTTATCGGAATCATGATGGAGCGTGGATTCGTACAGAACCCAAACCTTTTGTCGATGATTTAGATTCACTGCCATTTCCCGCGCGGGATTTATTGAATAATAAATTATACGTTCGCCCCGACACCGGCGAACCGCAAGCAACGATTCAAACGGCGCGGGGTTGCCCGTCGCACTGCGTTTTTTGTTTGACGCCGGCCATTTCAGGACAGCGCGTCCGGCAACGTTCGGCAAAGAATATTGTCGATGAAATCGAAGAATGCGTTGCTGTTCACGGCATTCGCAATTTCTTTTTCAAAGCGGACACGTTTACGATCAATAAAAAATACGTCATCGATATTTGTCGTGAAATCCTTGAACGCAATCTTGCGATTTCCTGGGTGGCCAATAGCCGCGTGGATACAGTCGACGAGGAAAGACTCGATTGGATGAAAAGGGCCGGATGCTGGCTCGTCGCGTTCGGTTTCGAAAGCGGCAATGATGCCATTCTTCATAAAATGAAAAAGGATGCGGTTGCACAAGATGCGTATCGTGCCGTTCGTTTGGTCAAAGATGCAGGGCTTCGCGTGTACGGATTTTTTCTGATCGGTCTGCCGTGGGATACGCATACGACCGTTCAGGACACGTTGAAATTTGCTAAAAAACTAAATTGTGATTTTTCGGAAATTCACATTGCGACGCCGTATGAAGGAACGGAACTCCATTCGATTGCCGAATCGATGGGGCTTCTGCAGCAGGACGTTATCGGCCATAACTATTTCAGTGATCCGGTCATGGGCACGATGTTCCTGACGCGCGAAGAAATTCTGCAATACCGCCGCAAAGGAATTCGTTCGTTGTATTTAACGCCGCAATATATTTTAAAAACCGCTTCCAAGATCCGAACGTCCGCCGAATTAAAAAATTATGCATCGTACGGCTGGCGCATGGTCAAAAACATGCTGACACACTAAAATTTATGCCTGACATCCAATCGGTTATTGAGAAACTGTGTACGGAAATTAACGATCATAATTACCGCTATTATGTTTTGAATCAACCGTCGATTTCCGACGAGGAATTTGATCGATTATTGAATCGCCTTATTGAACTGGAAAATCAGCATCCGGAATTGATAACGCCCGATTCGCCTACTCAGCGTGTCGGCGCGGATCTAACGAAAAATTTTCCAACGGTCGCTCATCTTCAGCCGATGATGAGCCTCGGCAATACTTACAGCGAAGCGGAATTGCGGGATTTCGACCGGCGTGTCGGCGAGTTGCTCGAAGGCGAAAAATACGACTATGTCTGTGAATTGAAATTTGACGGCGTCGCCATCAGTTTGATTTATGAAAACGGTTTATTCAATCGCGGCGTGACGCGTGGCGACGGCGAAAAAGGCGAAGACGTCAGCGCCAATCTGAAGACGATTCGCTCAATTCCTTTGAGTCTCGGCGGTTCGTCGCTGAAGAACATTGAAGTGCGCGGGGAAGTGCTGATGTATCGCGACGATTTTATTAAAATGAATGCCAAACGAGCCGAAGCCGGTGAAGCGACGTTTGCCAATCCGCGTAATTCTTCAGCCGGGACATTGAAGATTCAAGATCCGAAAGAAGTGGCGGCGCGGCCGTTAAAATTTTTTGCCTATTATCTCCGCTCGCTTGATAAAAAACCGCCTTTCAAATCCCATTTTGAAAGTTTAAAATTTTTGCATGAAATGAAATTTCCGGTGATGGAATCGTACCGGCTTTGCCCATCAATCGAAAATGTTTTCGAATATTGCAAAGAGTGGGAAGAAAAACGTGAAACGCTTCCGTTTGACATAGACGGCGTCGTCATCAAAGTGAACCGGTTCGATCAGCAAGAGACGTTGGGCGCAACGGCCAAATCGCCGCGTTGGGCGATTGCATTTAAATTTAAAGCGCGCCAGGCGCGCACGGTAGTCGATAATATTTTGTTGCAGGTCGGGCGAACGGGCGTGGTGTCGCCTTTGGCCGAATTGCAGCCGGTGTTTCTGGCTGGTTCGACGATCAGCCGTGCGACACTGCATAATGAAGATTTCATCCGCGAGAAAGATATTCGAATCGGCGATACGGTCGTGATCGAAAAAGGCGGCGATGTGATTCCTAAAGTTGTGGAAGTAATTCTGTCCGAGCGTCCAAAGAAATCAAAGCCGTTTGTTTTTCCTGAAAAATGCCCGGTTTGCGGCGAACCGATTTTTAAAACGGAAGGGGAAGCGGCATGGCGCTGTGAAAATATCGCTTGCGACGCACAAGTCAAAAAGCGGATCGAACATTATTGTTCGCGCGATGCGATGGACATTGAAAATCTCGGCGAAGCCGTTGTCGCGCAATTGGTTGACGAAGGGCTGATCAAGGATTGCAGCGATTTATACTCGTTGCAACCGGAGCCGCTCGTCGAACTCGAACGGATGGGCAAAAAAAGCGCGGCCAATTTACTCGAAGGCATTGAAAAAAGTAAAACGCGCTCGCTCGAGAAATTAATTTATGCGCTTGGAATCAAATTTGTCGGTGAAGAAAGCGCCAAAGACCTGGCCAAACATTTCAAAACGCTGGATGCGCTGATGAAGAGTTCAGTTGAAGAACTGACGGCCATTGACGGCATCGGCGATCGGATTGCTCAAAGCATCGTTCATTTTTTTCATAACAAACAGAACCTGGCGGTTATTGAAAAATTAAAACGCGCCGGCGTGAATACCGAATGGCATGGAACGGTTTCGCAAGCGGAGCAAATTTTTGCCGGAAAAACATTTGTCCTGACCGGAACTCTGCCGACGTACAGCCGGACGGATGCTTCGAAGTTGATTGAAGAACGCGGCGGAAAAGTGGTTGGCAGTGTGAGTAAAAAAACCGATTATGTGCTGGCGGGCGATGATGCCGGATCGAAACTTGAAAAAGCAAAAGCCTTAAATGTTAAAATAATTGATGAGAAACAATTTACAGAAATGATCCAATGAAATTTCGAACGACGATCAGAATTTTCTTACCCCTTGCGGGGTTGATATTGGTTTTGGTTGCTTTTAAATCTTTTGACGATTCAAAAGTACATTCATGCATAAAGAATTATTTCAAAACCGGCGAAGCGCCACAATTAGTCTGGGTTTATTTCAAAGATAAAGGCGACGGGTATGTGCAGAATTATTTGGGTGCCCAGCAAAACTTATCTAAAAAAACTTTAAAAAGACGCGGTAAAAGTCATAGCCGCATCATCGACAAAAACGATTTTCCAGTTCACACCGGCTATCTTCAACTCGTGAAAGAAGCGGGTTTGGAAATACGGCATTCGTCGAAATGGTTTAACGCTGTGAGCGGCTGGGCGTCGGCTGAAGCGATTGAAAAATTGTCGTCGCTACATTGCGTCAAGCATATCGATCCCGTGGGACGTTTTAAAATGAATAAACAGATTTTCGAATCTGAAAGCGAGCCGGTTAAAGATATTTTGCCTAAATCTGCGAATGCTTTCGCTGATTCCGCTCTTTACGGAACTTCGTTTACTCAATTAAATCTGAGCAATATTCCGGCGGCGCATGATTCAGGGTTTTATGGACAAGGTGTGACCATCGGGATGTTTGACACGGGGTTTGACAATCTTGCGCATGAAGTTTTTGACAGCATGGCGATTCTTGCGACATGGGATTTTGTTAATAACGACACCAGTGTTGCGAATGATCCGGGACAATTAGGCAACGGTAGTCACGGAAATAAAACATTGTCGGTGATCGGCGGTTATAAACCCGGCCAATTAATTGGACCGGCGTATCGTGCAAATTTTCTTCTGGCCAAAACGGAAAATACGGTAA
>JABWBZ010000297.1 GCA_013359335.1 bacterium | reverse complement strand
GTTTATCGAAAAAATGGCCAATGGCTATTATGAGCCGATGCAAGAAAGAGGCAGCACCTTATCGGTCGGACAACGTCAATTGATCTCGCTTGCGCGGGCTTTGGTGTTTAATCCAAAAGTTTTGATTCTGGATGAAGCCACATCAAGTATCGACACGGAAAGCGAACAATTGATCCAGGCGGCAACTCAGAAACTGATGGTGGGAAGAACGTCCATCGTGATTGCACACCGGTTGTCAACGATCCGCCACGTGGATCAGATTATTGTCATGCATCGCGGAAAAATACGTGAGAGAGGAAGACATGAGGAGTTATTAGAACAGGGTGGTATTTATTATAAATTATATCAACTGCAATACAAAGATCAGGAAAACGGCGCTCCGCGCATTATGAAAGCTGCGTTGGGATGAATCGTTAGTTACCTGGCCGATGCGGTCAATCTTACTTCGAATTTGTCAGACGTTTGAATTCCTGCAGGTAACGTAAAGGAGAACGTCGAGCCTTTGCCCCACTCGCTTTCCACGTGAATTTTCCCGCCGTGCTGCTGCACGATCTCTTTTACAAAAGCCAATCCTAATCCCGTTCCTTCGATGCTTTTAATTCTTTTATCGTCTTTGGCTCTGAAAAATTTCTGAAAAAGGTTTTTCATATTTTCTTTTGAAATTCCGAATCCCATATCTTCAACGGAAATTTTAATTTCTTCATCGATCCATTCTGCTCGCAAGGTAACTGTTGAGTCTTCGCGGCTGTATTTAATCGCATTCGAAAAGAGATTCAGAATAACCTGACCGATCAGATCGGGATCGGCATTGACGAACGGCATTCTTTCCTGGATGTTTAATTTTACCGTAATATTTTTTTTCTGCGCCAACGTCGCATTAATGCTGACTACGCTCGCGATTGTTGACGCGATGTCGATCGGGATTTTATTCATCACAGTCTGTCCACTTTCGATCCGGCTGATGTTGAGAAATTTATCGATCATGTCGGCCAGCCGACCCGATTCGTAATGGATAATGTCCATAAATTCTTTTCGTCTCGCCGGCGGCATTTCAGGATCTTTGAGCACTTCGCTGAAACCGGCAATCGACGTCAGCGGCGAACGTAATTCATGAGCGACGACGGAAACTAACTCCGTTTTCATTTTGTCGATTTGTTTTTCTTTGGTGATGTTGCGTAGCACAATCACAATGCCGATCAGATCGCCTTGATCCAAAACTTTTGAAGCGTGCGCGGCCAAGACGATATTGGATACCGGATCATCGGGCTCCGTTTCGATTTCTTCCAATAAAATTTCATTGCCGAAAGATTGTTTTGTTTTTTCAAGCAGCGGCTTCAATTCCGGAATAAAAAAAGCCAGCGAGCATCCCAGGATATCTTTTTCTTTGACGTTAAACCATGTTTCGACAATATCATTGAGTAAGAGCACTTCGTCGAACGGGCCCGATACGATCACGCCGTCGGCAATATTTCGTAAAATCGCTTCGGTTTTTATTTTTTCACGAATGATTTGATTGATATTAATGTCGTAAATCCGCTTAAGTTCGATCGTCATGTAATTAAAAATGCGCGCTAATTGAAGCATTTCCTGGCTGCCACGCACGTTGATTTTGTGATCGAAATTGCCGCGGGCGATTTCTTTGGCGCTGTCGATGAATTGCCGGATCGGGAAGTTAACTTCGCGTTCGACGAATTTCGCCGCCAGATAAGCGATGACGAATGCTATGCCGATAGGAACCAGCACCAGCCAGACATAGGTATATGGAATTCCGGCGAGATGAAAAATACGGTTGATCAGAGCGATGCAGGCCAGAGTAAAAAGGATGGTGACGGTTGTAATTATAAAAATGCGGCTGAAAAGACTGAGGGATTGAAATTTTTCAGTTAATACGTTCGCCATAAGGATACTGAAAAAACAAAAACCACTCGCCGGAGTGGTTTTATTGTTCTTTAAAAATGTTTTCTAATTTTTGTATTAATTCTTCCCGGTTGGCTTTGGAAATTTCGCGTCCGCCCAACGGGAAGTTGGGCACGGAGCGGGCTAATCGTCTGAGGGAAGCAACGTTGAACGTGTGAAAATCTTCGTTGGGTTTGACTAGTTTTTTCTTTTTGAGAATCGACTCGTCTTTTTGGACCGATTGGAATATGTCCTGCTGCGCGAGGGTTACGAGTTCAGTTTTTTTTTTGAGGCGCTTTTTTCAGCGTTATTGGCCAGCCATTCGATGACGCCGTCTTCGTATAAAATGCCCTCGGTCATTTCATCCGGTCTGGGGATAACGTGAGTGGCAACGACTTGTCCGACACGTCGGGCGGCTGCTTCACCGGCAGCCACGGCGGCCTGAACGGCGCCGGTTTCGCCGACGACTTTGATCGTGATCATGGCGCCGTCAGTCAATTCTTTACCGATTAATGTAACTTTGGCCGCTTTGACCATCGCGTCGGCCGCTTCGATGGCGCCGACGAGTCCCATGGTTTCGACCATTCCTAATGCGCGGTCTTCCATCAACCTAACTCGATTTTGTTATTAGTTAGCGCCTTTTTTGGGCAGGATCATTTCCACTTCCGGATGCGGTCTCGGGATGACATGGACGGAAACGAGTTCGCCGACTTTTTCAGCCGCTGCTGCTCCGGCGTCCGTAGCCGCTTTGACAGCGCCGACGTCGCCGCGGACCATGACGGTCACATACCCGCCGCCGATTTTTTCTTTGCCGATCAATTCCACTTTTGCCGCTTTGACCATTGCGTCTGCCGCTTCGATGGCGCCGACTAAGCCTTTGGTTTCTACCATCCCTAACGCATCAAGTGCCATTGGGTAATCCTCCTGAATTTTATCTGCTATTAAAAGGTGAGATTGTTCCGGATTTGCTTTTTTAAAACCGAAGTATTTTAAACAAATCCCGATTGAAAGTCAATTATAATTTTCCCTTGCGCGGCTGCATTTTGATTGAATTTACTTTGCGATATGACTAATTTACCGTGTCATTAATTTGAGTTAAATCTATGATCGATTTCAAAAGTTTTCCCGGTTATGGTATGAATCTGCCTGCTTACCGGGTAAGGCTTCGCGATCCAAACGCCGACGATGCGGCCCGCATTTATCAATGGCGGCGCGAAGAGCGCATTCGTGCGCATCAACCTCTGACTTCATTGTCGATTGAACAAATCAGAACTGACCTGGAACGTACGTCGAGCAATAGATTGCCTGACTATACTCGCGACCGTTTTCAGTGGATCATCGAGCGTGTCAGCGATAATTTGGCAATAGGTTGGATCACACTCAGTATCAGGACGTGGGAACATCTTATCGGAGAAATCGGTTATAGCATTTCGACCGATTTTCATCAGGCAGGTTATGGCACTGAAGCATTGCGCCTGATCCTTCAGAAGGCGTTTTATGAAGCGCAATTGTATCGCGTCGAAGCCAAATGTTCGGTTCAAAATACGGCGTCATACAAATTGCTCGAGAAAGCAGGGTTTATACGCGAAGGAGTTTTACGAGGCTATTTCAATATTCGCGGATTTCGTGTCGATCATTATTTATACAGCATGTTGCGAACAGAATTTGTCGGCGATTTTTGATATTGCCTTTTTTTTGTTAATCCTCTATATTGGCGCGGTTTGAATAGACTATTTGATCAGTGTTCTTTTAAAAATGGGGCTGTAGCTCAGTTTGGGAGAGCGCATCGTTCGCAATGATGAGGTCAGGGGTTCGATCCCCCTCAGCTCCACAAGCCGTCTCTAACGGTGAATAAAACACGTAGTTGAAACTAGCAGGTACGTAGCCCGCACGTTTTACATCAAATTAAAATATGAGGAGAAACCACATGAAGTGCTTTTTACTTTTGATAGTGTTCATGGTAGTTGTAATGCCGATTTCAGCGCAAAATAAGTTTGATCAGAATTTGAGTAAATCGAACGCTCAATCGATCAATACAAAAATCATAACGTATAATAATTGGTTAATGTATTTACGTTCAAATGGATCTTGGAGCTATGATCCTGGTGACTCCGATGCCAATGGCACTAATTCAGGCGGTGAATTTCCAAGGGGCTCCGGTGT
>JABWBZ010000027.1 GCA_013359335.1 bacterium | reverse complement strand
ATTTTTTGACGATCAACAGTTCAGAACCGGTGAAAACTGGGTTACAATCAAGAAAACAACAGACGCACCGGTTGAAGTCGATGTTAGTAAAAATTTTGTGAGTGCCAACGATGAAAAAGGAGAGCGTTTGTATACTGGAACGGGTCCTGGTTTCGAATTCGCTTTTTCTCGTAAAGAAAAAAAGAATTTCCTCGAAAAACTAGAGAAAACTATCCAAGGGAAAATTGGTTTTGACTTGGATGATATACTGAGGTTTGCCACGGCTATAGGCGTGCCTCATACGGACAAAATCAATCTTCTCCAAGCATATCTTAAAAGTTCAGGAAACAACTATCACGTTGACAATATGTCAAGTGTGAAGTTCGGTAAATAGCACCCAGAATACTGATGATCATAAACTTTGTATAGCGGACCGCCGTTCCGCTATACATGTATCCATCCGGCCTTGATAAAACCGCAGAATCGAATACGAGTTCGCGCCATCACACCGCGGAAAATGTGAAATCAATGATCACCTTTTCGTATTTCGAAAATTAGGAACTATTTTCCGCCACTAGTAAGCGAACTCGGATTCCTGCGGTTTTATCACAGCCTTGATTTTTTCTTTGGCTACTTTCGGAGCCTGTCCCGCTGAAAGCGGGGTATCAAGACAAAGAAAGTAGCATAGCTTAGACACTTCTCGTCGAAATGGCTCGCGCCGCATGCTCTCGACCGTATAGCGGAACAGCTTTGCTCGCACATCCTATAATTTGATTTGACATTTCCCATCCTGTATCGTACCATTTCCTGTAGCATTTAGCCCGTTCTATTAAGACATACAAGTTTTCCTAAAACCAATGCCTTTTTCTGAAATCATAAAACGTGAAATCGAAGTCGCCTTTTCTAAACATTCACAACCTGTTTGGTTCAGAATTGTAAAATATATTGTTTTAACCGTTCTGATATACTTTTTGTGGGGAACGGATACGCTCTGGACTGTTTTACTAGTGCTGTTGATCCTGTCTCTATGCTTACATTTTTGGTATCGATACAAAACCAAAGGCTGGACACAGAGTTACGGTATGTGGAAATACCCCAAGAAATGAATTCCCGATAAGCGCCAAACCCATACACTTTACACAAAAAATGTGTATTCTTGCGCGCTTTCAACGCAATTGTTCATTGTTCATAATAAAATAATAAAATCAATGTTCGACGAAACATTTTGGAATAATCGTTACGCCGGCGATGAATACGTTTACGGGACGGAACCGAATTCATTTCTCGTGGAACACAGTCATCTGCTCGCGGGGCCGGTTTTATCGCTTTCAGAAGGCGAGGGGCGCAACGGAGTTTTCCTCGCGACGCGCGGCCTGGACGTGCTCGGCGTGGATATTTCGATGGTTGCGCTGGAGAAAGCAAAGGCATTGGCCCAATCGCGCGGCGTGACAATCAAAACAGCGCTCGCCGACCTCGCCACGTACACACCCGAAGAAAATCATTTCGGTTCGGTCGTCTCCATTTTTGCACATCTTCCCAGCGCGGTTCGACAAAGGCTTTATCCTTTGATCGAACGGTCGTTGAAACCCGGTGGAACGATCATCCTGGAATCTTACTCGGATAAACAATTGTCGCGCGATACGGGCGGCCCGAAAGACGCCGACTTGCTGATGACCGTCGATAAAATCCGCCGGGAATTCCCGAACCTCGAACCCGTTCTTTTGCGTGAAGTCGAAAGAGATATCACCGAAGGAGGAGCCCACTCAGGTTTGGGCTTCGTCATTCAGTTTATCGGAAGAAAAAAAGGCTGAGCTTGACGTGATTTCGTTTATCTGATCGAAAATAGCCTGCTTCACGACGTAATTGTTTCGTTTAGCGGGAAGTTGTGTAACATGCCTGTTCAATTAAGTTCTATGAAAAACTCTATTGCCTCAAAAATATCAGATTTTCAGGCTAATCGCTTGCCTGACGCTCGTGATGCCTCTTTCGATTATTGCTTTAACTATTTTCGTTCATTTTATGAGACAAACGATCTGAATCGACTTGTTGCACCATCTCAACTTGAAGTCAGTTGTCTTCAACTTTCATTTTACTTGGCAAGTTGGGGTATGCTACGTGGGTCGTCTTTCTTGCTCCAAAAAAGTACTATGTTTTATATCCGTATTGTCAATCTTATTTCATCATTTGATAAACGAATCTGGAAGATTGACATTGATACTTACTCAAAGGAAACCATCTCACTTTTGCTATCCTTCGCCAGCGCTCTTGCGGATACCCTTCGACCATACCGGCCTTCCGATACGTTAACTACAAAAATTATGCTGGGTGTTTTTGGTATAGTTCCGGCATTTGACCAGTATTTCAAGAATGGAATGGGGATAACGACATTCAACGAAAAAACATTATTAGCTCTCCACAATTTTTATGAGTGCAACAGAGCTGAAATTGATTCTATTAATATTAAAACGCTTGAATTTGGGAGCGGAACAGAGACCACGCGCGTTTATACGAAAGCCAAGCTCATTGATATGTTCGGCTTTATCGTGGGTTATGACAAACTAAGACAAAAGTAGCGAGCAAGCACAACAGATACAAACGACTTACACGTTTGCTCTTTTGTAATGTCATGTTGACGCTTTCAGTTATCTGAGAGGGGGGCGAATGTAATCTATTTTTAATCAAGGAAGTTTTTTTATGAAAAAACGGGGCGCTCCTAGAAAACAGCCGAGTATTATCAAACTACTCGAGTTTATTTCCCAAAGTAATGGCTACATTGTTACTGCCAGAAAAAAAGATAAAACTAAAAGGTCAAGCGATAAAAAATTTTTTCCCGATCTTATCGCAAAGCCATATAAAGGTCAGGCACAAACTGTATTTGAAGTAGAAAAAACTGTTACTAATAATACTGTATATAAATCAATTGCTAGTCTGTTAGACACATTGACTGTAGACGCGTCACATGCTTATCTTGTTGTTCCGAATAAGGAGCGCCTGTTTGCCGAAAAATGTGTAAAGCATATGAAATCGATCATTGCCTTTTTCGGGAAAACTGGGAAAGGTGCGAACCCGAAAGTAAAACTAGATGTTATTTCTTTCGAGGAAGTGAATGCTCATCATAACAAAGTTGAAAAGTGGATAACCAACGGAAGAATTGGCCAACCACCAAAATGTCACTTTTTAAAACGTATTTAGAATGCCACATCCATGCTACGACGCAATCTCGGGCCGCGATAAAAATAAATCGTCTTATACGTGATCACACTCGACGGCGCATGCAGGCGGCGTTTAAGTCAAAAAACAAATATTAAAATTCAACACTTCACACCTTATGAAAAAAACATCCTTGAT
The DNA here is from genome assembly GCA_013359335.1 of bacterium. GTDB lineage: Bacteria > CLD3 > CLD3 > SB21 > SB21 > JABWBZ01. The sequence goes on along the minus strand of JABWBZ010000027.1, from coordinate 16,670 downwards.
CATTCTCGCGCTTGCAGCATCTTTCGGTTTCGTTTGTTTAAAACAATCATAACTCAATCATCACCATCAGGCAGCCATGAAAAAAGTAACAGGCCTTCTTTGTTTAATCTTCTTAATTTCCATGTCAGTCTATGCACAACAGGATTCTATTGATGCGAAGCGATTCGCTAAAGATCCGTTGAAAGCCTGTCGCCTTTCACTTTTCAACACAGCCATTCCAACATGTGTCGGTCTTGGCCTGGCTCTTTACGCCGGGGATTGGAATACTCCGGCCTATTCCGGAGTATCGTTGATGGCCTACGGCACGGTCGTGGGGCCTTCAATAGGCCATTTTTATTCCAGCAACCATGCAACTGCATGGAAAGGAATCATCCTGAGAGGAGGTACGGCTTTACTGCTTACAGCCGGTGGAAGGTATGCTCTGGCTGCTCCCATTCTAGCCGCAGTGACCATTTCAATTGGCGCTGGTTTGATGGCAAATAGTGCAATCAAAGATATCCGCACAGCCAGCAAGTCTGCCGAGGCTTTTAACAAAGAACATGGGCTGATTTCGCTCTCACCGGCCTATAATCCGCGAACGAAAGTTGTCGGGTTTCAACTATTATATGTTTTACGCTGAATTTTCCGGCGCGTCGAATAAAAGCTACACATTCCCTCCCGCGGCAGCATAGAATACGACAAAAATTATATTTCATTGCTCATTATTCATTGTTCATTGTTAATTAAAAAAACTTTTGTAGGCCATTCGCGTATTACAACGCACCCGAAATTATGTGATTATCCCATGGCCTGACGCATGGAAAAAATCGAAACAATAGCGAACATGGAAAAAGATCCTCGTTTATTTCTTAGATTTCTGGCGATCGGACTATTTGCCATCCTCAACCTTTCTTTTGGTTTTCTTTTCCAGGTAAGCCGCGATCTGATTTGTTACACCGAATTGCTGGTGCTTGTGATCAGCAGTATGGTCTATTGGGCATTATCGATCCGTCCGATCGATCGAATCATCCGGAATATCTTTTCCAGAGACCAATGGAATATGCCGAAGAAAGTTGCCGCGTTGCTGGTTTTCTCCGGTTTTGCCCTGGCCGTGAATCTGGTGGTCGCCCAGGCGAGTGTGTTCCTCATCATCAGCTACTGGTTAGATATTGACACTCCGGCGGCCGACATACTTGTTTCCACTTTGACCAATAATATTGCCGGCAATCTTTTGTGTTTTTTTTCATTGGCCGGGATAACCATCTACGAATGTCTGTCTTCCTCGTCGCGATCCGTCCCGGAGACGGAAAAACCCGGATTCGTAATGTTATCATCCGGCTACACGGTTACGAAAGTTCCATTTACGGACATCCTCTACATTCAATCCAATCAGAACTGCATTACGATCCAGACTCATACCGACACGTTTGTCAAATACCAAAGCCTCAAGTCTTTTTTGAAAGAGTGCTCCTATCCGGCGTTTAAGAGAGTCCATCGCTCTTTCGCGCTCAATGAAGACTACGTGTCGAGAATTGAAACCAACGACAATGGCGATGGCCGGGTTTATTTGAAAAACGGGTCATCCGTCAAATTGAGCCGCACTTTCAAAAAAGAACTGCAATTCTAGAGCCTCTAAATAAATGCTCTGGGGTTGATTTGCTGACAATTAACGTGCCTCTGAAATTAACTTTCTTTTGGCAACGCGCCAAAAGAAAGTTACAAATGCTCCAGAGGCGCATCAGCCTCCGGCTGAGAAAAGCGCTGCGGCTATTCAAAAAACGCCTGAACCAACGTTCGCTTTTGGACGCGGAAAACAGTTACTACAGTTATAGTTATTCAAAAATTGAAAATAAGCTTCACGTTTTCCGCATCATGATATGCGAACGTTGGTTCTTAGTCCGGCGTTTTTTGCAAGGCCGTGAATAATTGAACCGGAACGATTCAAACAACAAAAGTTATTTCTCAGAAATAGCACCAGACTATTTTCAATCCATTGCGATGAATGTGCATGTCAGTTCGAGTTCAGTCGAGAACTGACAAACGGTAATCGCCTTTAAGGCTCTCTCACTGAGGAATCCATTGAATGTTCCAAAAATGCTTGTGAAGAAAAGGTGAACGACCCACCCAACACCCTCCGTTTGTCACGTCCCTTCCGCAGGTTATCATGTTCCTTGAAGTAAAAGATCAAATTCCTTCGTAACATGATGTAAAAACCGCACATCATCCGAAAAGGGCGCGCTATGTTCAAGAGCAATCTGATCAGTTCACTGCGTTTTCTGAGACGTAATAAGAAATTTGCATTCGTCAATATTTTGGGGCTGACGTCCGGCTTTTCCTCCATTCTTCTGATCCTTTTTTTTGTACGTCACGAACTTTCCTTTGAAGACTTTCATGAAAACCGGCATAACGTTTACCGGATCAATTTTTCCTATAAAGATAATTCGGGCAACGTGACCACCCTGGTGAATTCGCCTCCGGCTTTTGGACCTGGAATTCAACAACGTTTTCCCGAGATCGTCCGGGTCAGCCGGATGCGGTATGTTCTGAATGCGTTATTAGGCAACGGGCGAAAACAGTTTTATGAAAGCCACGGATATTACGCCGACTCGTCATTCCTGAAAATCCTGCAGTTTCCATTCCTGTCCGGTGAACGTGAAACCGCTTTGAATGCGCCTAACTCCATCGTCATCACTCAAGCCATGGCCGAAAAATATTTTGACGATCCGGACCCGGTCGGCGCTACTCTTTTGTGGAACAATACGACGCCGCTAAAAGTCACCGGCGTGCTTGCCGTTCCATCCAATTCACATCTGAATTTTGATTTCCTGATTTCATTTCAAAACTACGTCGTACCGCAGGGATATTCGTCCGACTTGACCAGCTGGGATTGGCTTGGTTTCCTGACCTATGTTGAACTCAAGAGCGGGACCGATCCGGCGGATTTTCAGAGCAAACTTCACAAGCTCTTTAAAGATCGGGTTTCGGAAGGAGAAAGCTATTTTCGTCCTCTTGTGCAAAACATAACCGACATTTATCTCGGATCCGACGCAATGGCCGACGACTTATCCAGCTACATCCGTTCAGGCAATAAATTCAGCGTGTACGCGCTGGTGGTCGTCGCGCTGTTAATCCTCATCATTGCCGGTTTTAATTTTTCATCGCTGACCAATGCGATTGCCATCAATCGAATCCGGGGCATTGGAATCCGGAAAATTCTCGGAGCCGAACGCCGGGCGATTGCCATTCAGCTTCTCACCGAAAGCCTTCTGATCACCCTGATCTGTTTATTGATGGCGTATGGCCTGTCGGCGGAAATGTTTTCGATCATCGGCAATTGGTTAGAGTGGGAAATCCCGCTTCAGGCGTCGAAGATAGTGGAAACTATTCCGTTATTAATTCCGGTCGCATTGATCCTCGGACTGCTGGCCGGATTGTATCCGGCGCTGATTCTTTCAGGTTACGACGTCGTAAAAGCATTAAAAGAAGAATTCCGCGTCGGACGGCGCAGCCTGTTTCAATTAAAGAATCTGCTCGTCACACTGCAGTTTGTCATTTCAATCGGTTTGATCGCCGCCACCCTGGTGCTGACGCGGCAATTAGACTTTCTGCAAAATCGTTCGATGGGATTCGACAAAGAAAATGTAGTCGTTATGAAAATGTTGCCGGAAGAAGTGTCCCGCTATTATGAATCGTATCGAGAACAATTGCGTCAAAATTCATGGGTTCTTGGCGTGAGCCGGAGTGAAAGAGTGGCCGGCGATCCGTGGCCATGGAGCGTGATCTACCGCGTCGATGAATCAGAGGAACAAATGAGAGTTGTATACTTCAATGCCACCGATTACGATTTTGTTGAAACGATGGGAATCAAACTCCGCGCCGGCCGGAGTTTTTCAAGAGGGTTAAAGACCGACTCGCTGAATGCCGTGATCATCAACCAGAAAACCGCCGACATGCTCGGTCTCAAAGATCCGGTCGGGCAACAGGTTCATTGTTACGACGTCAACGGACCGCGGACGATCATCGGCGTCGCGGAGGATTTTCATTATACTTCCCTTCACCAGGAAATCGGACCCGTGGCTATGATACTTCCTTTCATTGATTTGGAATACATGTATGTCCGGTTGGCGCCGGGTGAAACCGCTTCGCGGATTCTCGCCTTAGAAGAAACATGGAAACAGATTTCGGGTGGCACGCCGATTGAATGGAGATTCCTCGACGACCGGCTCAACCAGCTTTACCAATCTGAAAAACGATTGGGCCTGATGATCCGTTGTTTCGCCGTTTTGGCGATGATCCTCGCCAGTCTTGGCCTTTACGGAATCGTCGCCTTCATGATACAGAACCGGATGAAAGAATTTGGCGTCCGGAAAGTTCTGGGCGCATCGGTCGGATCGCTCTACGCACTGTTTGTCCGGCCGTACATTTATTTCATGATCACGGCGATGGTCATAGTCATACCGGTTTTAAACTATTATCTGACTCAATGGCTCGATAATTTTGCTTATCGCACGACGATAGAATGGTGGATTTATCCGGTTGCCTTGATCCTGCTGATGGGCGTGGCTTTGATGACAATCACTTCACAAACCATGAAAGCCGCCAAAATCAATCCGGTGAAATTGCTGCGAAACGAATAAAATTTTAGGGGTGGTTTGGTCAATCAACTGTTGAGCGAAACGCCGTTTCACTCCGCGACGGTACAGACATCCTGATTGTCATTCCCGCGTACGCGGGAATCCAGTCGACGGCAATTATCATGTTGAAGTATCTGAAAACAAGCGCCGCGGGCGAGGCGCGCCGCGGCACAACGCTTGGTCAATCAACTGTAGAGCAAAACGCCCTCTCGCTCGGCCCACCATTCCCATGACCTCGTAGCCATCCGGTATCACGCTTCCAAAAAACATTTTTACACAAAAAATGTGTATTCGGAAACTCTTCACAAGCCCATCCTTATTCAAACCGAATGGACGTATTCACATCAATAAAAACAGCTTATTACGTTTTTCACGCCTTTGTGTCTAATATTATATATGAGGAGAAATCCAGCAGCGGCGCACAGTGGATACCGAACGAGCATCGCGTAACGCGTCAAAACACGTGAATATCTGACTGACTTATTGATTATTACTCATTGTTCATCACATGGAGGAGTATGGAGGCTATTATTACTTTTGCAATCGGGCGACTGTTGTATTCGTTTATAGAACGTCATACGCTCCGATACATAATTCTTGAACTAGTTTTCACAACTTTATTCGTTGCCATATCAACTTTTTTTAACTCGTTTGCGAGCGTTTCCGTAAGAGCTGTTCTTATTGGTAGTTCATTTATGCTAACTAGTCTCGCTTCGCTAGTACTAAATCCAGTCCAACCAATTGAAGCTGGTGGACAAAAAGTAACCATGCAAGACACTGTGACGGCAATTGGCATAATTGACTTTGTGTGGTTTGCTATTATGGCAGCATCTTTGACAATAACCAACTATGGGCTTTCAACTCCACCATTTTCTCTCGTTGATATTTCTCCAAATCTTAGGGTTGAATACTACGAGAAACTGTATGATCAATTGGACTTCTTTCTCTCAAACACAATTAATGCAATTCCAATACTAGGTACAGTGCTTGCGGCGTGCATGGCAATTCTTTGGGCCGGTGAATTTTGGCGAAAGGACAACGATCATGAATCGCAACTTAAGTATCGCAATTTAACAGTAGCCGCTTGTAAAATGTCTATTGCCTTCTTCGTTTGTATATTTAGTTTTTGTTATTGGCTGGGCCTTCCCTTAATTGAAAATATGAATAGTGTGCTTGATCGTCTAAAATGATGATATTCGGCACATAATACGTATATGTCCATGCATCATATGGGTTATCAGTTTATTAAATTCGGTACTCTTATGGCCGAAATTTTCAAATTTTTCAAATATCATAACACAGCATTATGAGAAATACACATCACGCAACAGTATGAATGTTCTGAAATCTATTTTATGGGACAAATGAAAGCATACCTCATTGAAAAATTGTCTGGCATCAATTACAGAATGACTGTTCATGAAGGCGATGCAAAACGAAGACTCGCGGTAGAGGCTGCAAACATATTTCTTCTACCAAAACATGAAATTCCCGTCGAATATGAGAAACAATTTCAGGGCTTGCTTGACCTAATTGAGGCATCAATGCCTTTTAATGGTTTAACCCCAACAAATTTGAAGGGTCTTCGCAATCCTCCTGCTGTAAAATACATAAAATTACTGTTAGACATACAGAGTGAGTTGAAAAACAACGAGAATGACTGATCAATCCATTCGCCCTAACATAACACCTTATAAAAGTACTCTTCTAAAAGAACCCTTCGCCACGCTCTCAGGGCAGGCTCTAGTCAACAGAAAAAATATTCCTGTGCGCGATTGGGAGAAGCGGTAGTAATTAGTTTACACGCGAACGCTGGCGCATTCGCACGTGGCGTTCTTTGAGATTGTAACTTTCGGCGGTAATGTTCGTTATACGGCCACCGTGTAGTCGTCAAGCGTTAGAATTCTGAATAAAAAAGGAAAATCTTATGGATTTAACCCGCCGTAAATTCTTACAATCCTTGTTCATTGGCTTCGCCCTGACAACAAAAAAAGGTTGGGCCAACAATCTTCCCGCACCCGCCACTGAACGCCGTGACCTCTTTCCACAGGGTGTGGCATCCGGTGACCCGACCGCCGATAGCGTCATCGTCTGGACAAGACGTCCGCCGGTCAAGGACAATGTCACCAAAAAATTAATCGTTGAAATATCGGCTACACCTGATTTCAAAAAAATTCTGTCAGGCGGCACGGCCCATATCAGCGCTGAGTCGGATTGGACATGCCGTTTCCTCGTTACCGATCTCGAACCCGGCCGCGAATACTGGTACCGTTTCATCGATGACCAGGGTTTCGCCAGCCGGATCGGTCGTACCATCACGGCGCCTGCCGACGACTCCGATAAACCCGTTCGTTTTACCTTTGTAAGTTGCCAATGCCCCAACGAAGGCGCCCTGAATGCTTACCGAAGGATGATTTTCGAAGATGAGGCGCGTCCGAAAGATCAACGGCTTGATTTTGTCCTGCATCTGGGCGATTTCATTTACGAAGTTACGTGGTATGCCGAAGATAATCCGAACGGAAACCGTGGCCGTCGCATCAGAAATCTTTACAAGTTTCCGCAAGGCCGAAAGGTCAGCGATTTTCATCTGCCGGTTACATTGGAAGATTATCGTACGCTGTATCGCGCTTATCTTGAAGATCCCGATTTGCAGGACGCCCGTGCCCGTTGGCCATTTGTCTGTGTTTGGGATAATCACGAATTTGCCTGGGCAGGCTACCAAAGTCAGTATGTGGCCGGAGGCGGCTACAACGCTCCGGCACAGAGCCAAAAAGTCTTTGCTAATCAGGCATGGTGGGAATTTATTCCCGCGCGGGTCGAGCAGCCCGGTAATCCTAAGCTCGAGCAATTCAAGGCTCCGGCCGTCGTGGATACACCCCTTGAGCCGTTCAATGAAGACGGACTTTCAGAAGAGCCGAACAACCTGAAGGCGATCAACAGTTTGAAGATCCAGCGTGTATTGCGTTGGGGTAAAAATGTCGATTTACTGCTGACCGACAATTGGTCATTCCGTTCTCCCGATTTATCGGGCGATGATTTTAGTGTACCATATCCCAGCGTATTTCCGCAATCGGTTTTCGAAATTGTAGATTACGGTCGTCATTATAATGGAGGCAAACCACCCGATACGATTCGTTTCAACGGCAAAGACATCCCGAATCCGACCAAGAATGTTCATGCCCAGACGTTTCTGGGCAGCGAGCAGCGGCGCTGGTTTTTAGAACAGCTCGGCGCTTCCAAGGCACGCTGGAAGATATGGGGACATTCTTTCGGCACCATGGCATGCCGGAGCGATTATCAGAACCTGCCCGGCGAATTGGGCAGCACGTGGCCGAAAGAAGCCGGGTATGCGATGTTCGACGATCGATTCCTCTTTGACAAGGATCAGATATTTGATTTCATACGCGATCAGAAGATCACCGGTTTTGCCGTCGTTGCAGGCGACCGTCATGCGTTTTATGCCGGTTTGGCATCCAAAGCGCTGCCGCCGAAGAAATTCGAACCGTTAGGCGTGGAATTCATTACCGGTTCCATATCGCAGCAGACGCTTTTTGAAGTTTTGGAATTCGCCATGCGCAAAGACCATCCGAAACGTGTACTGCACCTGATCGATAAGCCCGATGGTACGGTAATTCCTTCGATGAATGTTACGGCTTTGCATGGAGTGCGTTCGACTCTAAAGTTGAAAGAAACCGGGGATATGAAGCAGGCTCGTTCCGTACGCAATCCGGACGTGGCGCCGCATTTGTCATTGCTCGATTACGGTGGGCACGGCTATGTGTTGGTGACCGCCACTCCCGATCAACTTTCGGCGGAGTTCGTATGTATCCCGCGTCCAATGGAACGCAGTGAAAGTCCTGATGGCGGTCCTTTGACCTATCGTGTTATGCATCGGGCACGCTTATGGAAGGCGGGCGAGACGCCTAAGCTTGAGCAGGAAATTCTTGAAGGCGACCCGCAGTATTGCATCTGAGTCAAAAGAACTCGCTGTGATGCCCTTGTGAATCGCCCAGCCGAACAATACTGGAACAACGATGCCTAAAACCGCTCCCATCCATGCCAAAATCGTTTCCATGTTTTTTCTCCATTCGTTTGTTTAACGGTTATGAATCCAACTCTGACAATTAGCACAAAACAAATGCATGAGAACATGGACAAATGGAGCCGTGGGCTGGACGATTGAGACTCACGGGGAGCTGAATGCAATTTTTTATTTGTTTCACACCTTCAAACGTACTATTTTCATTCCGAATTCTATCACACACTATTCAATTCGAAATCTATGATCATTCATCTCGGGCATATTCACGAACTCGCACGGTATCCTGTAAAATCGATGGCGGGCGTCGCCACGACTTCCGCGTTTCTTGGCTGGGACGGATTGCAGGGTGACCGCCGTTTTGCTTTTCGCCGCCTCCATGACCACAGTGACTTTCCGTGGCTGACCGCAAGCAAGCTTCCTGAACTTATTTTGTACACACCTCTCGGAATTGATGAAAGCGCCGATGAACCCTTGCCCGCCGAAGTGCGCACACCGGAAGGCTCGGTCTTTCCTATCGCCAGCCCGGAACTGCAAAATAGCGTCGCTTCTAAGTTCGGAAGCGCAGTCGAATTGATGCGGCTCCGGCATGGAATCTTTGACGACGCGTGCGTATCGGTGATCAACCTTGCTACGATAACGGCGATCGGCCGCGAAACCGGACTGAATCCCGATACACGGCGTTTTCGCGCCAATGTCGTACTGGCGACCGAATCGAACGAATCTTTTCTGGAGGATGGCTGGGTCGGCAAAAGATTGATTATCGGCAGCGAAGAAACGGGTCCGGTGATCAGTTTGACCAAGCGTGATCTGCGATGCATGATGATCAACCTCGATCCCGACACGGCCGTACTAGATCCCCGCGTCATGAAAACCGCCGTCCGCCTGAACGACAATAATGCGGGTGTCTACGGAACGGTCGTGCGCACCGGCCACATCAGCGTCGGTGACCCGGTAAGTTTAATCGTTGAAGCCTGAATCGCGAAATTTTGCAGCGTCAAGGGAGTAGGGTGGGAAATAGGAGTGGTACATCACTCCGCGTCTCTGATGTAATATTTCTTTTTAATAATTACAAAATGGAAATTCTCCGTACCGCTGTGTTTCCGTGGCAATATTTTCTCAAAAAAAATCTCTGTGTCTCAGTGGCCGTATTGATCTAATTCCCCAGCGTTGCGACCATCACGGCTTTCAGCGTATGTACGCGATTTTCAGCCTGATCGAAGACAATTGATGCCTCGGATTCGAAAACGTCGTCGGTGACTTCCATGCCGTCGAGGCCGAATTCCTGGTAAATTTTTTCGCCGATTCGCGTCTCGCGGTTATGAAATGACGGAAGACAGTGCATGAATTTGGCGTGCGGATTATGCGTCATTTCCATGATTGCGTGATTGACTTCGTAAGGTTTGAGTAAATTAATGCGTTCCGCCCAGACGGAATCGGCTTCGCCCATCGACACCCAGACGTCCGTGTAAAGAAAGTCGCAACCATTCACGGCCGTTTTGATGTCATCCGTGATGGTGATTTTCGCGCCGGTTTCATTCGCCACTTCCCACGCTTGTTTGACGAGCTTTTCATTCGGCTGTAATTTTTTCGGGCACGCGGCGCGGAAATCCAATCCCATTTTTGCCGAGCCGACGAGTAATTCGTTGCCCATGTTATTGCGCGCATCGCCGAGGTAACAAAGCTTCACATCGTGCAAAGGTTTTTCAGCGTATTCCATCATCGTCATGAGATCGGCGAGCACCTGCGTCGGATGAAATTCGTCCGTGAGTCCGTTCCATACGGGCACGTTGGAATATTCGGCGAGTTCCTCGACAAGGTGTTGTCCGTAGCCGCGGTAGAGGATGCCGTCGTACATGCGCCCGAGCACGCGTGCGGTGTCTTTCATGGATTCTTTCTGGCCGATCTGCGAACCCACGGGCCCGATGTACGTCACACGCGCGCCCTGATCGTGCGCCGCCGCTTCGGTCGCGCAGCGCGTGCGCGTGGACGGTTTTTCGAAAATCAATGCAAGGCTTTTGCCTTTCAGACGCTGCTGCTCCGTCCCGTCGAGTTTAGCTTTTTTCAGATCGACGGAAAGTTCCAGCAAAAAACGGATATCTTTAGGAGAAAAATCGAGCAGTTTGAGAAAGTGGCGGTTTCTAAGATTGTATGCCATGGTAGGTACCTCATTTGTATTTTCTACAAAAACTCAAGAACACAAGCTTTAAATTGAAAATTGACAATTAAAAATTATCAATTAATAATTCTTAATTTTTGATTTTCAATTTTCAATTTTCAATTCATCAACAAAGTTTAATCATGAACTATCGTTGTTCCTGCCCCTTTTTTATTCAGTTGTTGCGATTCGGTGATGACCGTTTCTTTGCCGCCGTTGCGGACGAACTGGATCGCGGCGCGGATTTTCGGCGCCATACTGCCTTCGGAGAAATGGCCTTCGTCGAGATATTTTTGCGCTTCGGAAACCGTGATCACGTCGAGCGTTTTTTCCTGCGGCGTATTAAAATGTAAACACACTTTCGGCACGTCGGTGAGAATGTAAAATTCTTCCGCTTTGATCGTGACGGCGAGCAGGGCGAGCGCGAGGTCTTTATCGATCACGGCGTCCACGCCTTCAAGGCCTTTTTGTTCGTCGTAAGTTGCCGGAATGCCGCCGCCGCCGGCGGCGATCACGATCGTGCCTTCACGCGCCAGCCGTCCGATGATCGGCGCATTGCAGATCGTCAGCGGTTTGGGCGACGGGACGACTTTGCGCCAGCCGCGCCCGCGCGGATCTTCCGCGAAAACGGAATTCGTTTCGCGCGCGAGTTTCTCGATTTCTTCTTTGGTGTAAAAAGGGCCGACCGGTTTCGTCGGATGTTTGAACGCCGTATCATTTTTATCGACGATCACCTGCGTCACGATCGTGAGGATTTCGCGGTGAATTTTATTTTCCGCGAGGACATTGCGGAATTGCTGTTCGATCATGATGCCGATAAAACCTTGCGAATAGGCCACGTCGATATCGAGCGGCATATCCGGCAGGTCGAACATTTTATAACCGGCGATGTTGCTGAGAATGATATTGCCGACTTGCGGCCCGTTGCCGTGGCCGATGACGAGGTTATAATCGCGGCGCACCAGCGCCAGTAAATCGCGGCACGTGTCGTTGACGTTGTGCTCCTGATCGGAGACGGTGCCTTTTTGGTGATCGTGTATCAGCGAATTGCCTCCCAGCGCGATCACCGCTAATCGTTTCATGTTATCCTTCCAGAACCTTTTTGATGCGTTCGAATGCCCAGTCGATTTCTTTTTTGGTGATCGTCAGCGGCGGCGCAATACGCATCGTCAGGTCGTGCGTTTCTTTACACAAGACGCCTTCGTTTTTTAATTTTTCACAGAAAGGCCGCGCTTTGGTATGCAATTCAATTCCGATCCACAAACCTTTCCCGCGAATGTCTTTCACGTGCGGGCTGTTCATGGTTTTCAGTTTTTTCATAAAGTATTCGCCCATCTTGGCGGAATTCTGCACGAGCTTTTCCTGTTTCAGGACTTTCAGCGACGCGCGCGCGATGGCGCAGGCGAGCGGATTGCCGCCGAACGTGCTGCCATGATCGCCGGGATTGAATACGCCGAGAACTTCTTTTTTCGCCAAAACGGCCGACACCGGGTAATAGCCGCCGGATAAGGCTTTGCCGGTAATGATCGCATCGGGTTGAACGTTTTCGTACATGTAAGCGAATAATTTTCCCGCGCGGCCAAGGCCGGATTGAATTTCATCCACGATAAAAAGCACATTATTTTCTTTGCAGAGTTTATAAGCGTTTTCTAAAAATCCTTCGGGCGGAACGATGATGCCGGCTTCGCCTTGAATGGGTTCGACGAGGAACGCGCACGTATTCGGCGTGATCGCATTTTTCAATGCGCCGATGTCGCCGTAAGGAATGACTTTGAAACCGGGCGTGAGCGGGCCGAAACCGTCGCGGTACTGTTCGTCGGTCGAGAAGCTCACGATCGTGGTGGTGCGCCCGTGAAAGTTATTCGCGCAAACGATAATTTCCGCCTGATTGTCCGGAATGCCTTTGACTTTGTAGCCCCATTTGCGTGCGGCTTTTACAGCCGTTTCGACCGCTTCCGCGCCGGAATTCATCGGCAAGGCCATGTCCATACCGGTCATGTCGTGAAGGTCTTTGTAGAGCAGCGGCAATTGATCGTTACGGAAAGCGCGCGACGTCAGCGTGACGCGTTTCGCCTGATCCGTCAGGGCTTTCAGAATTTTCGGATGGCAGTGGCCTTGATTGACCGCGGAATACGCCGCGAGACAGTCGAGATATTTTTTGCCGTCGACGTCGTACACCCAAACGCCTTTGGCTTTTTCGATCACGACGTCGAGCGGGTGATAATTATGCGCGCCGTATTGCTCTTCCAATTCGATAAATTTTTTCGCCTTCATACATCCTCCGGTGAATTGTATTATATACTTCAACCAAAATTACGAAAGATTTTCCCGCGAACAACGCGAAAAACGCCAATTGAAATTCAAAACAACACACACTATTTCGCGTATTTCGCGGGCCAATTTCAGCCCTCTTACACGCAAAGAAGGTAAAAACAAACACTTTGATAAAAAATGACTCTTGTCATGTCGGGAGGAGATGGGGGGAGGTAAAAAAGTAAATGAGAAAAGGAGTTAGCTTACGAAGTTTAGGCTGTTGGAATTTCAAATAAAGCTATTTCTTTCTCTGAACGCTTTGTTGAAACGAGTTGAGAAATAGAGGAGTAGCCATTACGAATGATCAAAGCTTCGATAATTTCGTTACGTAAATTTTCCGTAGATCCGACATGATAAAAATGATTGAAATGTTGAATCGTTTCAGTTAGCCAGAACTTGTCAATATGCTCGTTTTTACGGTATTTATTTTCTTGCCACATAGAGATGGCGTAACCACACGGCAGTTGCTTGACACACCGAACCATTTCTTCGGCATCACTATCATCCCATGAATTAAAGTAATCTGTATGCCGGCCAATATAGGGCGGATCAAGGTAGACAAAGTCATTTTGTTTAGCCGTTTTTAAAGTCATACGAAAATCAGAAACTATAAATTCCCAATCATAACGTTTAATTAACGACCGTACCCAAGCAACTTGGTTGACAATTTTTGTAATGTAGGATTTGCTAAAACGTTGAGGTTTATGACCGAAGGGGACATTATATTTTCCGTCAGAATTAAATCGCATCAAGCCATTAAAACAGGATCGATTTAGAAAAAGAAATTCAAGGCTGCCGCCTTTTTCATTAAATTCATCGCGCACTTCATAGTAAAATTTTTCACCGCGTTTGGTTAATTTCTTGCCCATTTGACAAAGATAGTCCCGCACAATGGCTTCATTAATTTTACCTGATTTCAATTCATTATAAAAAGTAATAATGTGTTTGTTGGTATCACTTACTAAGGCTATTGGTGGCTTTAAATTAAATAATACAGAGCCCGAGCCAAGAAAAGGCTCTATCCATCGGCCATCTCCGTTCCATTCAATGTTCTGCGCAATAAAAGGAATCAATTTAGTTTTAATTCCCTGACATTTGATCGGAGGAGCTTTGACTTGTGACAAAATTGTCGGAAACAGTTTACTCATTTTTCCCTCTGTATTTTTTCCAATAATCTTCGAATTCTTTTTGGTTAGCGAATTCTCCTTGTCCGTTTTTGAAGGCATTGAGATCACTGCTTTTTATTGAACCGATATTCGTAGTGTTTCCACTTCCCGGTGTGCGTCCTGCAATTTTATATTTTTCTTGAACGAAATATTCAATATCGGTAAAAGGTGGCAAGAGTTGAGACGCCTCAATGACTTGCCTGATTTCGGTTATTCTGTTGGCTTCGTTTCGCGTATATAAGAACCCAATGACCCAATGTTTTTTATAGTCGCCGTAAGGAAAAAGAATTCCTTTCTTGGGATTCCGTAAATAGGAACGGTATGATCCGAGCGTAAAACCAAACGGCTTCAAAGTGCCGTTAACGCCATATTGGCGATACGTCGATTTAATGTCTACTGCGATCTTTTCATTTTTATCGTTGTGATCGTATAAAGTAAACTCAGGATATTGGTTTTGTTTGGCTTTGTCGACTTGGAGGTGATATTTGTTGGCAATCTTCATAATAAGTGGTTCACATAGAATTTCAAATATTCCTGATAATATCTTGGAATCATAAGAAAGCGTGTAGACACTTGAGTTCTTTGTAAGTATTCCGACTAATTCCCATTCGAGTCCTTTTCTAAAAGCTTCATCAATTTCCGTTTCAAACTCATTTTTAAAATCAATCATTCGAAATGCCAATAGAAGTTCAATAACTTAGTTTAATTAGTTTACGCTACAATATGAGAATTATCAAGAAAAAGTTTTCCATTTGTAGTTCATAAAACTGAGCTAAGGCTTCGAAAGAGCTACCCCGGTAATTGCACCGATAACTCCACCCGACAACCCTCCGAATAAAATGATTCCACCCACCGGGTACGGTTGGTTCTTCTTACTGACGATGATAAAAGTGATGGCCGAACCGGCAACGGCGCCGATGATGAATCCGGTGACCATATTGCTTTTGGCTTTTTCAGCGATCACTTCGTCAGGTAATAGGGCGAAGGAATGCGAAGTCGAGTTGAGGCGGGAGGTGCATGCTGGCTTTACTTCAAATTGGGTTGTTTTGAATTGCGCAAAAGCGACTGAATGGGCAACAACCAAGAACAAGCAAATTGCCGCCGCATATCTCATACTCGTCAAAATTTGATCTACTACTCCGCGCAGCAACCGGGCGCTTTGGTTTCGGCGGCGGGTTTGTCGGCGGTTTGACGCGCGATGACCCATGAACTCAATACGAGTACGGCAGCGAGAGAGATGAGGATGATAAATTTTTTCATAAACGAGTCCTTTATGTTTCATTATGTGGAATGTAACGCGTCAGGACTCGCGGTGCAACAAAAAAATGTATAGCGGAACGGCGTTCCGCTATACAAATAATAATTATCAATAGGCGATCAGGGTGTCGGCTGAATATTTGCCCCCGCCGCTGATCATCAAAGCCAGGCAAATTCCTATCACTAACAAATGGTATTCAAAACCCTCACCTTGCTGTGTACCAAACCAATTCATAAAAAAACCGTGCGGATAATTGGTAGTCATAATTGCGCCGAGCATCACGGCGATGAATCCGGCCGCCCATATTTTGGTACCGATACCGATGATCAGTCCTATCGCGCCGAAAAATTCGATCACAATCACCATGACTGCGATCAGCCACGGCAATTTCATCGTTTCCGTAAAGAAATTAACCGTTGCTGAAAAGCCGAACCCTCCGAATAATCCGAACATCTTTTGTGCGCCGTGAGGCAACATGATCATCCCGGCTGTGATCCGCAAAATAAGCCCTGTCCATGTGTCGCCGGTTGAGTATAAGAGTTCTTTCATGACCGTATCCTTTTGTGTGAAAGTTTGAATTTAAATTTCACACTCATGATACTAAATACGGCAAGGCAAAATCATTAAACTAGTTTAAGAAACGAGGCACTTTTTTCGAAGCATGCTGAGGAATTCCGGCGTAATGCCAAGATAAGCCGCAATGAGTTTTTGGGGGATGCGCTGTTCAAGCGTCGGATATTTTTCTTTGAAACGTTCGTAACGTTCCTCGGCCGTCAAGGATTGATCGTGCATGATCCGGTGCTGGAGCGCGATGAACCCGTTTTGCCAGCGTTCGTTCGAAAATTTCTGAAAGGCAGGGATTTTTTGATGAAGAGCATCGTAATTTTTTTTGCTGATTTGAAGCACTTCCGAATCTTCGATGGCCTGAATATAAAAAAGCGACGGCGTGCCATTAAGAAAACTGTCAAGATCGACAACCCACCAGTTTTCCAAAGCAAATTTGACGATGAATTCAGAACCATTCTCGTCGGTATAACATACTTTCAGGCAACCGCTCGTTACAAAATAATCATAACGGCAGATATCGCCATTCATCAAAAGAAAATCTTTTTTTCGTACGGAT
>JABWBZ010000026.1 GCA_013359335.1 bacterium | reverse complement strand
TGAATCGCTGTTCGATGTGCGGCAAAACGGCGGCGGCCATCGCATTACACAAAATCACGCGATCGATCGAGGCGCCTTCTTTGTAAACATTTGCCGCGTTGTCCAAATGCTGATTGATCAAAGCTCCGAGCCGCGCGGGTACGCTTTTGGCCGACGATGTCATCTGGTAAACGTGCTCGATATCGTAGCCATTGCATAATAAAATAACCGCTACGCCCGGTTTGGCCTCGACCAGAGCCGTCAGGCCTTCGCCGCGATGATAATTCATCTCATACGCAGCATGCGCGCATAAAATATCCATATCCACGCAGGCGAGGTTGATTTTACTTTTTTCCAAAACCGCGTTCAACGTATCGATAAACCGGCGGCGAACGCCCACGACCAGCACCGGCGTCAGCGGCGAACCGGACGAATGAAGTTCATGCGTATTGACGATAAATTGATCCACGTCGTCGAGAATTTGCTGCCCGATTTCCCATTTGACCTGGTTCTCGAATTCAGCGTCCGTTTCGCCCGGCTCGATTAAAATCCGGTGTAACGCGATCAATTGCGAATTCATGCTCAGATTCAATTTTTTGGCTTTGATCGCGTTATCTTCGATGCAGCCGTTGACGTACGAATACAGATCGCGGATGTTTTTTTCGACGCCTTCGATGCCGGTACCGAATTTCATATTCGTCGCTATCGTACCGAATTTTCTGACCATGAAAGACGCTTCAAGTCGCACTTCCGCGAAAAAAATATTTTGCCCGCTGAAACTGATGCCCAATGCGGCTTTTTCGCGGGGCTGTTCATCATCGACATGATCGTACGAACGGCGTTCGACTTCAGCATTTATACTCATGCTGCACCTGGTTTAGTTGGCTAATTCGGCCTTTTCATCCCACTGGATTTCACCTTCAACAACCGAACCGATCCACTTGATCTCGTCCTCGTTGGCCGAAGGTTTTAAGTTAAATGTTTTGCGGCCGGATTTTGTAAGAAGTTCTACGATAAACGGCTGCCCGTTTAGCGAATTAATCGGCAGTGAATCGATATAAGCCTTCTTGAAATCGGACAGGCTCATATTTTCCAATTCCGCTTTGCGATCATCCAGACGCATGTACGCTCTCCATAGCGGACGAAACAAGCTATCCGGAACGATCGTTGTATCAGCCGATTTCGCAAATTGAGTCAGCTTCGTCAGATCGGTGGTATACGCCGTATCCACGTACAAATACTGATACTCTAATTGAAACAACACTTTCATTTTGGCGCGGGTAATTTTCAATAATTTATTCTGCTGTTCTCTCTCCAGCATAGGCGTCACCAGCGACCAGATCAATATGCCCAGCATGACGACAATTCCGATTTCCAAAAAAATATTACCTTTGGGACGAGCGCGAAGCTCACCCGGTTTCTTTTCATCTGCCATAAATCCTCCGATGTAATAGCACGTTCAATTAACAGTTACAAAAGGTTTGATTTTATCGAACATTTTTTTTCCGATGCCTTTGACGCGTTGGAGATCGTTGACCGACGTGAAAGGCCCGTGCTGATTGCGGTAGTCGACGATGCGGGCGGCCAATTTAGGCCCAACTCGCGGCAGCGATGCGAGTTCCTGCACGTTCGCTTCATTGATATTGACCGTTCTCACAGGCGAATCGCCGGATTCGGCGATCAGAGAATCAATCGTTTCAGCCGGAGCCCCGGACGCGAGCAGCATCCGTATTGTATCGGCGCGGTTTTTCCATGCCTGTTGTATCGAATCCTTGACGGCCGACACGGCAGTGGAATCAGCGGAACTGTCTGCCAGGCCGGATGCCATTTTGAATTTAGCCAAATCCTCTTCACCGGAATCGGCGGTGCGCCTTGGAGGAATCAATGAGCCGATCAGCGTGATGGCCAGAAGCAAAAGAACAAAATGCGTTTCCTGACGCGTTAAGCCGAAATTACTAAAAAAACGAACGACTCGTTCGGACCAATTTTCCATTCTCCCTCAACCGTAACCCCAAAGACAAGAAAAAATTAATTACTAAATGCTTCCTTCACTTTTTTAAAAAAACTTTTTTCTTCTTCCGCCGACGGTTTGAAATGTTCGCTTTTCATCATTTCATGCAGCATCTGTCTTTCGTGATCGCTGACGCGCGTCGGCGTATACACAGAAATACGGACAAGTTGGTCGCCGGATCCGTTGCCATTAAGATGCGGAATGCCTTTGCCGCGCAGGCGGAGAATTTTTCCGGATTGAATCCCGGACGGAATGGTCAATTTGACGCGCCCGACCAGCGTCGGCACTTCGACTTCATCGCCTAAAACCGCTTGAGGAAAACTGATGGCGTAGTCGAGTAAAACGTCGTCGCCATGGCGTTCGAAAATATCGTCTTCTTTTTCTTCGATAATGACGATCACGTCGCCGGGTTGTCCGCCGAATTGCGCGGCGTGGCCTTGCCCGCGAAGCGGTATATAATTACCCGTCGTCACGCCTGGAGGAACTTTCACATTGATCGTCGTTTCGCCTTGTACCACACCGTCGCCTTGACAATCCTGACATGGTTTGCCGACAATCGTTCCTTGGCCGGCGCAGTTACGGCAGGTCGTAATATTGACGAATTGTCCGAACACGGAGCGCGAAACTTGTTTGACCTGTCCGCTGCCGCTGCAAACGCTGCATGTTTGGCGTTGGGAACCCGGAGCTGCGCCAGTGCCTGAACAGGTGTCGCACGGTTTACGTTTTTTAAGTTTGATTTTTTTGGATACGCCTTCGGCGATTTCCTGCAGCGTCAGTTTCAGCCGGACTTCCACATCCGCACCGCGAGCCTGCCGGGACGAACGTTGTCCGCCGCCAAAAAAGTCAAATCCTCCAAAACCTTGAAAGATATCGCTGAAATGCGAAAAGATATCGTTGATGTCCGTAAAACCCTGGTCGCCCATGCCGCGCAAACCTTCGTGCCCGAAACGGTCGTAATTGGCGCGCTTCTGGTCGTCACTCAGTACGGAATACGCTTCGGCAACTTCCTTAAATTTTTCTTCAGCCGATTTGTCGCCTGGATTCCGGTCGGGATGATATTGCATCGCAAGTTTACGGTATGCTTTCTTAATATCTTCCAAAGAACTGTTTTTACTGACGCCTAATATTTCGTAATAATCGCGTTTGGTCATAAGTGAAAATTCATCAATCCGGTTTTATTTAAAAAGCGAGAAAATATAGGGATTGAACCCTAATTTAGCAATAAAATTATTGAGAACTTGCACTTACGTGAGCATGATTTACAAACCCAATTGTTCAGCCTGAGCCTGCATGGCCGCAATGACAAATCCTATATGTTCATCCAAATCGACGCCCAGTTCTTCCGCGCCTTTGGTAATGTCATCCCGGTTGACTTTTGCTGCAAATCCTTTGTCCTTCATTTTTTTTCTGACCGATTTGACTTCGACTTCTTTTACCGTTTTATTCGGACGCACGTACGACACGGCTGTAATAAACCCGCAAAGTTCATCGCAGGCAAATAACGTTTTTTCCAATTTCGTTTCGCGTGTGACGCCGGTGTAGTCGGCATGCGACATGATGGCCCGTCGGACGAATTCAGGATATCCTTTCTCTTTC
The DNA here is from genome assembly GCA_013359335.1 of bacterium. Lineage (GTDB taxonomy): Bacteria > CLD3 > CLD3 > SB21 > SB21 > JABWBZ01. The sequence goes on along the minus strand of JABWBZ010000026.1, from coordinate 16,446 downwards.
AATATCGTATTGCCCTTGTAAGGATGGCCGCCGGGATCGACCGGATCGGGAAATTGTTCGTAATCGAAATCGTGCAAAAGGGCCGTGATGCCCCACGTTTCTTCGTCTTCACCGAATTTTTTCGCATAGGCGCGCACGCCGCATTCCACGGCCAAAGCATGCTTACGTAAGCTTTCGCTTTGAGTATATTCACATAACAAATTCCACGCATCATCCCGCGTCATACACAATCTCCTTTGTGATGGCCTGATTTGAAATCGGGTTCAATATCTTGACTTCAGTTTTTTATTTCAATAACCTTTTAAGGGCAGGAAGGAGAAACCATGCTGGCCGACATTATTTTAATCATTCATTTTTTGTTCGTAGGATTTGTAATAGCCGGATTGCTGCTGATTTTTTTTGGCGCGTGGCGTCGGTGGCGATGGATCCGTAATTTCTGGTTTCGAATACTACACTTGTGCGCGATCGGATTGGTCGCCGGTGAATCGCTGCTGGGAATCGTATGTCCATTGACAACGTGGGAAAATCAACTGCGTTCGAAAAACGGCGGCGCGTATCAAACCAGTTTTATACAGCATTGGGTTCACAAGATTATTTTTTACGACGCGCCGGAATATCTATTCACGATCATATATGTCATATTTACCCTGGTTGTCATCGCCACGCTCGTGTGGATCAGGCCGAATCGTCCTTTCGGATCCGCTAAACTTTGATCACATTATAACCCGCGGCTTTGCGAAGCCGGTTCATAATCGCGTGTCCCGAACGTTTCTCCGGAATACCCTCCGCGAGGATCAACTCGATTCCCTTCCTGTCCATTTCTCTTAATGCTCTGAAAAGATAGCGGGCAATCAGGTTGTTGGTTGCTCCGATAAATTTGACACAATCGTGACGGTACGCGCGGGGATGTTGAACCGTCAACACTCCGATTTTTTTTCCTCTTCCGCGATTCAGCATAGACTGAATTTTTTTTGTAATATTTTCCTTCCTGCCTTCGATCACGATCAGTTTGGCTTTCGGCGCGTAATGCCGGTATTTCATTCCGGGCGATTTTGGCCGTAACGAATCGCCGCGTGCAATGCGTACTTTTCCCAGGGTCGCTCGCAGTTGTTCGATGGAAATATTACCTGGCCGCAGAAGGATGGGAATTTTTCCACTGACGTCGATCACGGTGGATTCGATGCCGTAATACGATCCTCCAGCATCGATCACGCAATCGATTTTGCCGCCGAGGTCTTCCAAAATGTCTTCGGGCGTAGTCGAACTCGGCCGTCCGCTGACATTGGCGGACGGAGCGGCGAGTGGAAATCCCGCTGCCTGGCTCAATCGCCGGATTAAGCTGTGTCTGGGCATACGGATCGCTATGGTGGGAAGCCCTGCGGAAACTGAATCCGGTATTTTCGGTGATTTTTTGAAGACGATCGTCAAGGGTCCCGGCCAATATTTTTTCATGAGCAATTTTGCCGATTCAGGAATTTCGGACACTAACTTCCTCACGGCCCATCGGTCTCCAACATGCACGATCAACGGATTATCTTGCGGCCGACCCTTAACTTCAAATATTTTTTGTAAAGCTTTCGGATCCAGCGCATTGGCCGCAAGTCCGTACACGGTCTCGGTCGGCACGGCAACCAATCCGCCGGCTTGTAGAATTCTCACGACTTTTTGAAAATCATTTGCTGTTAAAGGAAATCGGATAACAATCGTTTTCATTTTGACAAACAGTTCTCCGGTGGTTGTGATTCATTTGACTTTGACAATGACGACGGTGATGTCGTCGTGCTGCTCCACTCCGCTGCAAAACGCATTCACTTCGCCGACGATCGCATTCAACAGCTCGCCGGAAGTCTGATCTTTTTTCATTTGAACAAGCTCGTGCAAACGCTCCTCGCCGAATTCGTCGTGGCGTTCGTTCATCGCTTCGGTAACGCCGTCGGTATAAAAAATGTACGTATTGCCTGCGTCCAGCGCCGTCGTTTCTTCTTCAAGATTTTTTTCGAAAGTCTCGCCAGGAACGAGTCCGACGCCGAGGCCTTTGCAGCGGATCAGTTTTAACATGCCTTCATGCATGGCAATTGCCGGATTATGCCCGGCCCGGCAGATCGTCATCGTGCGTTTTTTCAAGTCGATGACGCCGACGATCATCGTCACAAACGACTGGCGTTCCATCCCGTGATACATCCATTGATTGACCTCGATGAGAATTTCGCGCGGCGATTTATAAAGCCGGCTCGCAATCTGGATCATGCCCTGGATTTTGGACATATACAATGCGGCGGAAACGCCTTTGCCCGAAACGTCGCCCACCGCGATCATAAAACGATGATCATCCAATTTGATATAATCGAAATAATCGCCGCCCACCGACAGCGCCGGCAATGAAATTCCGGCAATATCCAGCCCGGGAATTTCCGGACTTCGCGCCGGCAATAACGACTGCTGAATGCGCCGCGCAACGTTCAATTCGTTTTCTAATTTTGCTTTTTCCAATTCTTCTTTGATCAGGCGTGCATTCTCAATGGCTATGCCGGCCTGACCGGCCACCGTTGTGAGCAGATCCAGATCTTCTTGCGCAAATGGTTTCTCGGAAAGTTTCGGCCCCATCAACAGAACGCCGATTAGTGAATCTTGTTTGGTCATCGGGACGGCCAATACGATTTTGCAGGCGCCAATAGTCGTTTTCTCACGATCAGGTACAGGCAATTCTGCCAGATTAACCGGATCGAGTAATTGTGGCCGTTTTGTTTGCGCGAGCCTTTCAATCAAACCGCCGGCGCAACACTCCAGATCGCATTGAGTATCGGTAATTCCCCGTTGAATATAATTGGATGGCTTGGCTGCTTGATCGGCGTACAGCGCGATGGCCATCGATTCGATGTGCATCGTACTGGTGACGGTATAAATGACTTTTTGCAGTATTTCGTCCAATTGCGTCAGGTGCGGCAATTCCTGCGAAAAATCTAACAAAGCTTTTTGGTAATTGTATCGCTCGCGGAAAAAACGTTTATCCACGACGGCCTGAATACGCTCTTTCATCGGAGCGAACACAAACGCGGCGATCAGCAGGACGCCGAATTGCAAGTACGGATTTTGCGCGCCGCCGCCGATCATACCTTGTACGGCATATCCCATGACCAAAAGAATCGCCAGGTAGACTACCGCCACGCCAGCCGTGGTCGCGGCATAAACGAGGCTTTTTTTAATGATAACGTCTATGTCCATCGTGCGATAACGAAATATTGAATACCCGAATGACAACGGAATCAGCGCGACAATTCCAACAGGCGTCAATGCTTCCGGGTAATTAATAAACACGGCGCGTGCAAAATTCGGAATGATCAGCAAATACAAAAACCCGCTGAATCCCACCGCCGTTCCGATCAAAATACTTTTAAGCGGTTTGCGCTGTTTCGGATCTTTGAGTTTGAAATAACTGCGGCAGAACAATCCGAAACCGGTACCCATCATCGAAAAAAAGATAAATATGGAAAGAACAGGCCCTTGCGCTTTCATGATTATGCTAAGGATGAAATACACAACATTGAGGAACGAAAAAATATAAATGGATGGAATCAGCCACCGTCTTGTTGCCGGCGACAATCGCTCGGAGGGAAAGACTAAGAAGAAGTGAATAAACATAGCCGGAAAAAGGATGCAGCCGGCTACGACATTTACGACCCAAAACAGCGAGCCGTTATAATTGACACCGACCGCTGCCCCGCCCAGTATAAATACCAGTGCACCGAACATCGACATTTTGAAAAACAACGACGGAACACGGTCACCCGGCCTTGCCGTTCCCACCATCCATCCGACCAGCAGAAAACCAAATCCCAGCAAAGCGAATCCGAAGTATAACGTATTCATTGTCAAAACGATATGTACCGGCAATCGCAGCGTTTGATTCCCGCGAATCACCGTATACATTAACAGGTCTTCCGGTTTTGCCTGATTGAGAATCTGCGATGCATGACCGACAGACCGCAATAACGTATCATTGATCGCAATCAGAATGTCTCCGTCTTTCAATCCGGCGCGGTCGGAAACGCCGTCTTCAAGAATTTCGCGAATCACGATGCGTTTCCCTTGATCGGTTTGTTCTTCCACCCATAAACATTGGTCGTTCGGCGTACGTTTAATAAAAAACGCATCGGTAAAATAATAAATACCGGCTGCGCCGACGTAAAATACCACCGCAATGTACACGGCTTTCAAAATTTTGGTGCGATTCATAGGTTTTTCCTATATATCAGTAAATGATTGGAATCGTTGGAGAATTGGCAAACTCTCGACGGCCGGCATCGACGGAACGCCCATCGCATCGTCGACGTATTCGGAAGTACGCATGCCGTTGAGCACACAGGACACGCCGTCTAACTGCGCGAGCAATGCCATCGCTATCCGGCTCAGCGTTTCCGCGCTTTCAGGATAACCGGCGCGGTAAAGATTCGTACGGATCCGGTCGGAAACCGGCTGATTCGACGTATACAAAAATTTTTCAATTCCTTCAAGCGTTTCATTGATCGTTCGGATAAAACGATTCTGCCAGTCGTTCCACTGCGGATGAACGTTGTGCAACTCGGCGCCGCGCCGCATCCACTGTGTAACCGGCGGTACAATGTATTGATCCATCACACCGTTCCAGTAATCCGGCGACGGCAGATCGAGCGCGATGTATTTCAAATATGCCGCAAGGCCTTCGCCTTTTTGTCCGAAAGCTTCTCCGTCAAATGTCCGGATGCACTCGTTTTCCAACATCTGTAACGGCTGAAGTAAATTGTCCAGAAAATTTTCATCAGGTTTTTCCCGCCCCGGTTTGACGTAATCGGCAAGCCTGTAAAGTTTTCCCTGGTAAAACGCATTCAATGGACGATTGAGCAACACGCCAATCCCGTTATCTTTACAAAATTGTAAAACCGATTTTCCATCGTGCGTCGGATAAAGCGCGCCGCCGGACTCGTACACATTCATCGGTAATTGAACGACGCGAAAATGATGGCCTGCCGATATCTGTTCCGCTTTTTCCAGGGCGCGTTTGACGCTCGTACGGGCGCGGTCTTTTTCGTGTAAACCGAAATTATTCGAACTAATACCATAATACCGGATACGGCCTGTTTGAACCTCAGTTTCCAGATACTGAAACGCCGTTTGAATTCTTCGGTAAAATTCATCCAATACGGATTCCGTGATCGGCTGCGTTTGCGCGGCATGATTGATATAATATTCGGGATTATGAAGAAGAAAAACGTCGCCGTAATCCAATTGCATCCGGCGAAGCGAGCGGTCGATCTGCGTTTTCAAAAATTCCGGGTGAATGCAATGCCACAGCCCGTCGCCATACTTCACCACTTCAGGAAAATCCATCTCCTGAGCCAGCCGCATATTCTGTCCCTGGATATAACCTCCCTTGGTCACGACGATCGAGCGGGAGCGGTCGATACGTTTGAGAACTTTCCCGATCAGGATTTCGGATAAACCGTCGCCGTAATTGGCGCTGGTATCGATGAGATTGCCGCCGAAATTCAGATATTTTTCCAACGCTTTTTCATGCGTAGCGCTGCCGTCGGCAATACGATAACATCCGAATCCCATGACGTGGCAGGTGTAGCCGGTTCCGCCCAACGAGCGAAAAGCGAAGTGTGCATTCATGATCATTACCGGTGAGAATTCCTATGAAGGTCGGAAAAAAGATGAAGATTGGCAATCGTTATGTTTTTCAGCGCCGGCTACGGGCTGCTTCCGGGCGACACGTGATTGATCTCATCGAGAGATTTGAATTGATAGCCTTGCTTTTTTAAGTCTTTAATGGCTTGATCCAAAGCATCCGCATTGTCTTTGGAGGTAGCGTGCAACAGAATAATCGCGCCGTCGCGAACGCCTTTCACAATTTTATTGTAGGCGAACTGTTTGCCGCGAAGATTGTGCGCGTCCCAGTCGTCGTACGCAAAACTCCAGAACACCGTCCGGTAGCCCAACGATGACACGATCGCGAGCGACCGTTCGCTGTATTCGCCGCTTGGCGGACGGAAATAGGACATTTTCTGTTCAAAAAGATCGTAATACATGCGCTCAAGTTCGAGTACTTCTTCTTTTGTCGATTCGTAATCGAGTTTGGGCAAGCTCAGGTGATTGGCGGAGTGATTGCCGACGATATGACCTTCATCGAGCATTCGCGCAACGAGTTCGTGATTATTTTTTAAATAATGGCCCGTAATAAAAAACGTCGCTTTTACGCCGTTGGCTTTCAGGACATCGAGAATCGGCGCGGTGTTGCCGTTTTCATAGCCGTTATCGAATGTGAGGTACAGATTTTTTTCGGCGCACGGATCTTCGTAAATCGCATTATATTGCGCGAGCATTTTTTCGATCGATTTGGTCATATCCGATTTTCGCCAGCCCCATCCGATCAATTTGCCGTTGAGCAACTTGAGTTTGGCAATTTCAGCCAGCGCCGTCGAATCGACCGACGGTTGCGATTGTTTTAAATGGCTTTTTTCAAGCCAGGCGGCATACGTGTCGACGCCTTCGGCCATCGCTTCGGTGATATTGTCTTTTTCGAACACGATTTTCCGCATGTCATGTTCATTACTGGCAAATCCGATCTCGATTAAAACGGCAACCGGATTTTCCCGCAGCAATTTATAATCACGTTCGACGATCCCTTGACTGTAAAAACCTTTGCCGTGAATATCCATAATTTGCCGCATACTGCCTTGAATACATTCCGCTAATTTCCGGCTTTTTGAATTCTTCCGCTCGGCAATATAAATTTCCGTTCCGCGAATGCCTTTGTATTCATAATTGTTCCAATGAAGGCTGATACAAATAACTTCTTTTTTATTGTCCTTTCCGAAATTTTGAATTCTTTTCATGCGTCCGAAAATCGACATCGTCGAATCGCCGGCCGCTTCTTTGGTTTTAAAAACATTCTGATAACCCAGCGCTTTCAGTTTTTGTTCCAATAAAACGCCGTAATCCCACATGACGTCGCGTTCGTAGTACGTCTCGCCGTCCAAAACCGCGCTGGAGCCTTTGTCCTGCAGCCAGCCGCCGCCGTGACCCGGATCGATGACAATCACGTAATTTTCATTAGCATGCAGTACGTGGGTTGGCGTCGTTTCAGTATACCTTTTTAATTTGAGCGAAATACGACGGACGATTTCAGCAAACCGCCCGGCGTGCGTTTCGAGCGATTCCATTCGCAAACTGTCCAGTGACGTATCGGCTTGCGCCTCACCGTTCTTAATTTCATCGTTCTGCGAAAAAACCGCAGCCGTCCACAGCGCCATGATGGAAACTACCAATGCTTTCACGAAGAATACTTTCGATTATAATGTCAAACGGTTGAATCGGGATGAGGGAACAACTCCCGAATTTTTTCAACAAGCAGAGGATCGCGCAAAGCGGCAATGGCTTTGATAAATTCCGGCGGCGCGCCTTTCAGCGCCATTTCCTGGATAAACGAATTGATCAGCGACATTCGTCCGAATGCGTCCATTGCAAGCACGGCGCGAATGAAATTTCCGATTTTTTCATCTTCACCGGCCACACGGATCAGATTGACAAATACTTCATCCGCGGGTATGGACTTCTCGTTCATACAGATTCCGCCAAAAGTTCTCTCACATATCTATCCATTTTACCGTCCGATCCGAAAATTTTATACCGTACAATTCCTTTCCGGTCAATTAAAATCGCCGAAGGCGTCCCTCCGAGATTATACATCTCAAACGTTTCGGCCGCATAATCCTGATGCAAAACGTAATCACGGATACGTAACCGCAGCCGCATTTGTTCGCCATAACTGAGCCGCTCGAAATTCGGAATTTCATGTTCAATAATTTTACCGATTTTGGAATCCAGATGTTCTGAATCATGAGCAATCACATTGTCCATTGCGACTGGAAACGGAATCGTGTAGCGCAAACGATTGCCTTCAAGCCAGTCACGGTTTTGCAGCACGCGCAATGGCTCGCCGATAACTTCCCCCGTCGTCACCAACTTTTTTAAATTTTCAATCGTATTTTTATCGAAATCTTCGAATGCCGTTGCGAGCCCGATCACCTCCAAGCCTTCTTTATGATGTTTCGCGTACGCCTCAATCGCTTCCGGCAAACCATACACAAAACAGCCAGGACAATTGACCTGAAACACTTCGACCAGAATAACTTTTCCACGCAATTGATCGAGATTGGTTTCAGGTCCCTGCATCCATTCTGAAATTTTTAAATTCGGAGCGATGTCACCGATTTGAACCATGATGTTTTAATTTTATTTAATTTTCTCCAAAGCGGTTTTCAATTTCGGCGCCATCGTTTCAATGTCGTTGAGGGAAACGGCGCCGACGGACAGTCGAAACCAGCCTGATTGCTCCGCGTGTGCAAAAGCCTGAAAGGGTACGACTGCAACTTGCGCTTCGTGCAGCAAATATTGCCGGATGTCTTCATTTGTAGAAAATACGCCGCCGCCGGGTCTGTTTTTTCCGATAAGATCGAATTGCGCCGTCAGATAAATTGCGCCCATCGGTTCGATGGCATTCACCGTCAGCCCGGCGGATTTCATCGCCATTAGACTTTTATATAAAAGTTCCAGGCGCGACTGAACGCCGGCTTTCATCGACTGGTGATATTTGATAATTTCGCCGCTGCGCAAGAGGAGTTCCGAACTCGCCAACTGTTCCGCGCGCGGCGCCCACGCTCCGACGTGGCCGAGTATCGCCGACATGCGCTCGATCACGTCCTGCGGTCCGACGCTCCATCCGACGCGTACGCCGGTGGCGGCAAACGACTTCGAAATCGCATCGACAAATATCACATACGGCGCCATTTCCGGCCGCAATGAAACCGGATTATAATGATCCGTTTTTCCGAAGGTCAGCATCCAGTAAACCTGATCGTACATGACATACAAAGGCTTTGCGCCTTTGCCGCGGCGCCGGTTTTCTTCAAGAACAAGATCGCAAATGCCCTCCAGCGCTTCCCGCGTAAAAGCCGTGCCCGTCGGATTCAGCGGCGAATTGAGCGAAAGAAGAACGGCGTCCCTGATCGCATCTTTCAATAAATCGCGCGTCGGTAGAAACGACGTGCGCACCGAACACGGCACGGCGACGCCTTTCGCGCCTACCATGTGAACATAATGATTATTGTTCCACGACGGCGTCGGATACACCACTTTTTCACCCGGATCGACAACCGCGCGATAAATTCCATAAATCACCGGTCGCGCACCGCCGGTCACGATGATCGATTTTTCCGGATATTGTAAATGCAGCCATTCCGAATAAAATTGCTGCACGGCTTTGCGTAATTCCATAACACCGTCGGACGGCGGATAGTTCGTCTGGCCTTTTTGGTATTGCCGCGTAATATCTTGTTCGAGAAATTCCGGAATACGGAATTCGACGGGATTGAAGTCTCCGACCGTCAAATTACAAACGGTCTGTCCTTCCGCCACCATTGCACGAATGTCGGCGGCAATTTTTAGAATTTCGGACCCAACCAGTCCTCCGGCCATGGTCGACACGCGCGTGTCGTGCCCGTTAGTAAAAAATTTCTGTACGTCGATTTTTTCCGTCAAGAAACCTCCGTTGATTTCGTAATAAACGCCGATTGGTGTTGTGGATAAACGACTGAAATATAAAAAAAAACGCCGCAAATGCTAATAAAAATTAACGGAGTCTTTATGCAGCATTGATTGATTGGGATCCGCTCGAGTCCCCATTCATCGGGATCGAGCACTGATTAGCGCCTCATCGTCATCTCGCGATGAACTCGAAATGATACACAGATTTTAAATGGGCATTCGCAATGCGCTTTTGGAAAATGCTTTGCCAATCAGTCTGGCTCTGTGCTCTCTGAGGACTTTGGTGTGTATAAAAAAAGGCGGACTGCCCTGTTTGCGAATCCGCCCTTTTATACCATGGAGAGGAGGAACTTAATCGTCGTTATGCCATTTAAAACGTTTCATCATTTTGTCTTTTCCAAAAGACTTACCCATAAACGGCATGCGCATCTGATCGAGTTTGTCGCGTTGTTCTTTCGTCAGCAAATTGCGCGTATCAATGCGCGCGTTGATCCGGTTGATTTTAATTTGCGTTTTCAACGATTCGATTTCTTTGACTTTCGCAGCAATCTGATCTTTGTTCGGACTATCCGCTTCTATCAACTCTTTGAGATCGATCCGTTTCAATTCAATCTGGCTTTTGATAGGAATGATAAGTTTCTGCAAGTCGCTGTGAATTTTTTTGATTTTGTCCCGTTGTTCTTTGGTAAGGTTCAGATCGTCCTGCACTTTTTGCATCATCTCGCCGCCCACAAAAGCGCCGCCGAATCCGGGCGTTTTGATCGCCATGACATTTGGCATACCGGCAACAAATTCGCCTTCGTCGACCGCCGCCTCGAAAAACGGAAATTCTACCATGACGTCTGCGAGTAATTCATTACGAATCATTTCAATGCTTTCATCGACGCTGGCATCGTCTTCTAACATTTCATCCGGAATTTCCTGCGCTTTTAAATTCGGCAACGCCAGAGCCATTCCGATAACGGCCATTGAGAAAAGTTTGGTAAATTTCATTTTGGTGTCCTTTTGCTGATTGAATCGGTTAATATTTTAAGTTTTCGGAAGATTAGACGACAGGAATTCAGGATGGTTTAAAAAAGCAGGCTTTTTTTTTGAAATTCAAAATTATAATGTTTTAAGATATTCCAGAATTGCCCGGCGTTCTTCTTCCGAAAGTCCGTCGCCGAACGTATGGCCTTGATTGGAATATCCGCGGCGGCGAGTGTCGTACGTCGACGATCCGCGCGGTTCGGCAATTTTTTCGTATTGCCATCCAACTCGAATCGAATCGTACTCCGGATGCTGGAGATCGCGATCCCATAATTTCGGTCTCAACGAACTGTTTAGCGCCGCCGCAAGATTTGGGACAGAACCATTATGAAAGTACGGCGCTGACGCCCACACGCCGTCCAACGGCGGCGCGACATAACCTTCTTCAGGCATAAGTTGCGCCGACGGTTCGCTTAGGCCAAACCAGCTTTGATTGAACCACTTTGGAAATTCAGACATCGTTTTCCAATATTCGGCGTAATAAGGATCGGTTTCGATCCGTTTCAGCGGAATGATTTTATTCGGATACTCGCCGTCCCAACCGTAACTGCCGTGACATTTCCGGCATTCGCGTTCGAAATAGTCCTTGCCCACTTCAGCCAATTCCTGATCGATGACGTACGGCCATTTTGGCGCTTGCAGCGATTCGATCCACGCCGCGACGTCGGCAAATTTCTGCCATATTTTTTTTGCTTCGATTGTGTCGCGAATGCCGATCATTCCCGCCTGCATCAACAGTTTACGGAAATCGCCCGTGCCCTGGCCATTGTAGTACAAACGTTTTTTCTTTTTAACATTCCACAGCGGCGGTATATCGGATACAGGCACAGGAAGAGTGTCCTTGATCGCCAATACCGATTTCTCGCTGTACGTCAAATCAGGATAACGAAAAGCAGCGGCGGCTTCTTCGATGCGAAACGCCGGGTTGAGACCGGCGCACTCGGCGACAATTTTCGGTACAAACGCTTTTTGATAGCGCCATGATTCGAAAAAAGACTGATATTCAATACTCGATTCGCCGAGAAATTCAGCAATCTTTGCTCGTTTTTCTTCGAAGTTGGTTGTGTTTTTTTGCGACCAGTCGGCGAAAGGATTGCCTAACCCCGGTTCTAATTTTCCGTCGCGAACGATAGCATGGCACGTAAAACAGCTGCCGCTGACAACCCACACGCCGTTGGCGTCACGGAAAACATTTTGTGTCGGTCCGATGGTTTTTTTGAAAGCGTTGAGAGTAGCGGTATCATCATCGGCGGGTTCAGGCAATCCCAAGGCTTTCAGCGGTGTTCCGGCTGCGATGTAATCGCCGTAGTACAAATATTCAAATCCTCTTGCCGGATCACCGCCGGCAGAACGGTTGGTAATCAAATCGCCGGAGTCGGAACATGAAATAAAAAAAAAGAGAATAAAAAGTATGCATTGGGAACCCCGCCCTGACCCTCCCCTTGAAGGGGAGGGAAAAAGGGAGGGGTTGGAAAATCTATTTTTCATGAGCCATCTCAATCAATTGCTGAATCGTTTTTAAATTTCGAGTGGTCGCCGTGATTTTCAATTTATTCTCAAAAAAATTGTTATTCATTTTGGCGTTGCCGTATCCATTCGGCGAGAAAAAATAAATGGTCTTACTTTTCAGAACAAATTCTTCCGGTGGATAACTGATCCCGTCGAGCTTTTTAATATGCTCGGTCATTGGCGCTTTGGAGAGAAACGTCACATACATTCGATCTTTGTCTTTTTTTGGGTCTTTTAGAAAAGGATTGGATTTTAAAATGTCCTGAAGTTCAGAAGGCGTACGAATAATCACCGGAACATCAAAACCAAAATCTTTTTTGATTTTCTTTTCGATCGACGACTCTAATTTTTCCGAATCGGATTGAGCGCATTCAAAAACCACATTTCCGCTTTGGATATACGTTTGCACGTTTTTGAATTTTAAATCTTCAAAAGTTTTTTTCAGATCGGCCATCGAAACTTTTTTCTGGCCGCTGACATTGATTCCTCGAAGTAATGCAATGTAGGTGGGCATAAAATGAATAGTCGAATTTTACTTTTTTGATTTTAGTCTTTGTAATAAGAATTAGCAAGCTTTTTGTGTCTTCTGTTGATCTCTGCAGCCAAAATTACCTCACCCCACCGAGCCCAATTCCATTTTGTCTTTATATTCCGTTTCGAATTTTTTCCGGACGCCGCCATTTTGGACGTGGCGCAATTGCGGATCGGTTTTGACTAATTCGAAAGCCGCCGTTCGGGCAAGTTTCATAATATCCTGATCGTAGAGGATGTGCGCCAGTTTTAATTCCGGAATGCCCGATTGTTTGGTTCCGAAAAATTCGCCCGGTCCGCGCAATTTCAGATCTTCTTCCGCGATGCGGAAACCGTCTGTCGTCTCTTCCATGATTTTCAAACGTTGTTCCGTCTCATCCATCAGGCGGTCTTTGCCGACGAGCAGGATGCAGTATGATTGTTCCCCGCCGCGACCCACTCGCCCGCGTAATTGATGCAACTGTGTCAGGCCGAATCGTTCCGCGTGCTCGATCACCATGATCGTCGAATTAGGAATATTCACGCCGACTTCGATCACCGTCGTGCTGACGAGAATATCCAATTTATGATTTTTAAACAGCGTCATCGTTTCCTGTTTTTCGGCGCTTTTCATTTTGCCATGGAGCAATCCGAGCCGGAGGTCGGAAAAAGTTTTGGATGACAATTTTTCATACGCTTCCGTCGCCGCTTTGAGATCGGTTTTTTCACTCGTTTCAATGAGCGGATAAACGATATAGCATTGCCGGCCTTTTTTAATTTCGTCGCGGATAAATTGATAGATTTTATCCCGCGCATCCTCTCGCCGCAACGCGGTTTTGATCGGCTTCCGGCCTGTGGGTAATTCGCCGATAATTGAAATATCCAGATCGCCGTAGAGTGACATCGCGAGCGTACGCGGAATCGGCGTCGCCGTCATGACTAAGACGTCGGGATTGAATCCTTTTTCGACGGACTTCCGGCGCATTTCCGCCCGCTGCATCACGCCAAAACGGTGCTGTTCATCGATCACGATCAAACCGAGTTTATTGAACTCGACTTGTTCCTGAAAAATCGCGTGCGTGCCGACGACGATGTCCGCCTGATGCGTCTGGATGTCGTGCAGAATTTTTTCACGTTCGGATTTTTTTTGTCCGCCTTTAAGCAAAACAACATGGACATTCATGCCCCACAAATATTCTTGCAGTACGTAATAATGTTGTTCTGCCAGAATTTCCGTCGGCGCCATAAACGCGGTTTGAAATCCATTTTCCACGGCAATCAGCATCGTCAAAATCGCCACGACGGTTTTCCCGCTCCCAACGTCGCCCTGAAGAAGACGGTTCATCGGATGAACCGATTTCATGTCGGCGCGAATTTCGCGCATGACGTTTTTTTGCGCTTCAGTAAGTTGAAACGGCAATGTATCGACCAATTCTTTTGTTTTGTCACCGACTTTCTCGAAGACGATACCTTTTTGAGTGGCGTGAATTTGAGACTTGCGAAAAGCCATAAGCAATTGAAGAAAAAATAATTCTTCGAATTTGATCCGTTCCTGCGCTTTGTGAAGGTTGTCGTGGGTGAGGGGGAAATGAATTTGCCGGTAAGTGGCTGCACGATTCAGTAATTTATACTTTTCGCGAATCTCCAACGGCAATGTTTCTTCGATTTCTTCCGTCACGTCGAGCAGCGGTTTGATCAGGCGGCGAAATCCGCGGCTGTCGAACCATTTACGCCTGAGCGCTTCGCTCGAAGGATACACCGGAATGATCGTACCCGTATGGAGAAAATTTTCATCCTCCTCATCGCTCAGCCGGTCGAATTCCGGATGCGTGATCTGGCGCTCGCGGCCGTAAAAATCAACTTTGCCGTACACGGCCAGAACTTCCCCGATTTCAAACGCTTTTTCGTAAAATTGCGCGCCTTGAAACCAAATCAAATTGATGCTGCCGGTATCGTCGCTTAGAATCAGCCGAAAGCGTGAACCTCGCCCGGATTTGTTTTTAATGAGGCCGAAATTTTCTACGCGCCCGACGACGGTCGCGGCTTCTGCAATGCGCAATTGCCCGATCCGGCTGATATTGGTGCGGTCAAGATAGCGGCGTGGAAAATAATTCAATAAATCCCAGACGGTGACAATTCCGATTTCATACAACGTTTCAGAACGTTTAGGACCGATGCCGGGCAAAAATTTTACATCGCTTTGTAAATTAGGCTTCATAAGTTAACAGCACGCGGATCGAACGGATTACAGACTGTAATGAAAGATTAACACAAATTATTACGATTTTTTAATATTCAAAATACAAATTGACTTCCCGCGTTCAATCTTTGTATATTCTTCTCGGCTAAACACAACACATGACCGACTGACCCGATCTTGATTTCCAAGGATTACAAAGTTCTAGTCGTTGACGACGAGGATGAAGTGCGCGAAATGATTCGCCGCATCTTGCGCTTTTCGAACTATCAAGTGATTGAAGCGCGCGATGGGGATGAAGGCCTTCAGAAAGCCGTCGACGAAAAACCCGACCTGATCACGCTCGACATCATGATGCCGGGCAAGGACGGATTTCGCCTCTGCGCCGAACTCAAGCAGCACGCGGCTACGAAACATATTCCCGTCGTCGTTTTGACGGTGGCCGGGAGCCGAAAAAAAGCGATGAACGCCGGCGCGGATTATTATATGAACAAACTTTTTTCTATCGATGAATTTGTCAAAGTGATCAACCACCTCGTCGGGCGCCGTCCTTCTGAACAGCCGTCCGCGTGATTACTTGCAATGCTCGCAAGTGCATTGCAAACCCGTATTCAATTTAACTTCACCACTTCTGTTTTTTCCAGAACCTTCACATCGTTTTTCCGAATTTCAAACGGCTTGATCTGCACGACGTCGTATCGCTCCATTTGATCGAAGACTGAATTACTTTCGGAATCGTCACGATTATTTTTTACAAACTCTTTCCGCCCAAGATCGTTGCACAAAAAAATCCGTTTCCGGCCTTTTTCTTTGAATAACTCACTCACCACTCGAAATTGCTCATGGAAATTACGTCCACCGGTAAAGTCCGATACATGCGCGTCGTTTTTGCTCAAAACCACATACGAAAATTTCAGTGATTTTTTGATATTGCCGATCAGTTCGTCGATTACCTCGATAAACTTCGGCCTTTCCCACGGCCAGTCGTGATGGCACCAATCATTTTCATTTATGAGCGCGGGACACATTTTTTGTGTGAAACACGGTGCATACACCGACCAGCCTTGCCCGACAGCCCGGTCTCGAAATTCCAAAAGCATCCGCGAGGTTTCCAATAAAGCCGGCTCAATCAGGATGACAAAACCATCCTGCGCCAAATGCTTTTTCAAATTTGCCAAAACATTTTCACGTCCGCCATCGGACAGTTCATTCAAAAAATTCGCTCCGACGATGAGATCGTAACGTTCTTCAAGTTCGAACGTTCTTTCCAGATCGTGCGTATGGCAACTAAGCGTGTAAGGAAAATCAAACGAACGAAAATCGATTTCGAAATCTTTCAGAGATTCATCCGATTGATCCAACGCGGTAAACTCTATTTCCGTGCCCGGATAATTTTGCGCGCACCAAAAAGCAACGCCATAGATCAACGTTCCGGTACCGCAACCGAGATCAAGCAGTTTGAGTTTTTTTTTGTTTTTGAAAGAACCGGATCGGGCAATTTCCGAAAGCGGATAATGAATTTTTAAAAAATTACACGTCGTGAAATACATTAAATACGCTTGCCGGAAAATCGGATTGTTCAAATATCCCGATTCGATAAAATCGTTTCTGAGTTTTTT